>NZ_JAHKQZ010000003.1:0-295201 GCF_019345585.1 Shewanella sp. NKUCC05_KAH | reverse complement strand
AAGCATTCCAGCGAAACAGAAAAGAGCTTGGATGAAACCTGAATATTTAGAATCGGTTCTATTAGCAGGGTTGCAGCTGGACGAATTTTAAACACTCATGCGGTTGCCCTGGGCTAAATCACCAATAAAAGAGACATACCACGTCTCTTTTTTATTTTGTAAATTTAACCTAAAAGATTGCCATTAAAGCCTTATCTTTTCCCCTGCACAGTCTTTGGTGAACTTTTTAGCACCACACACAAACGGCTGATATTCACATTAATGACGTTTAAGCATTAATGACACTAACCAGTTTGATAAAAGTTCAAACAGTATTTTTTAGTTTTGTTACTTAAAATTTCTGCTTCAATTTCACCCTGTTCTCTCAATTTCTCCTCTTAACCCATTAGAAGCGGTCACTTTTTATTTCAACTTTTCTGTTGTTCTCTCAATATACTTGAATATTTTGGCTGGCTGTCCGCTCAAATAAACTGAAATTAAATTAAACAATGGTTATAAAATTTCATATTAAAGTAAAATTCATTAAGTGATATCCATCACAATAAAATCGCACCATTTTAAAAGGTGCTCTAGATCACTATAAAAAAACATTCCAAAATGGACATATTAGGCAAACATTACAATAGCTTGATAAAAATAGAAGTAAATGAGTTAATCCAGCCACAACAATCTATGCGACCTTAATCACACCTTAAAAATGACTGAAAAAACCAATAACAGACTATTAATGAAATAAATGGATCAGTTAATTGCAATAATGACGATGAATATGAGTGATAGCTCTACTTTTAATAACCAAAAAAACAACAAATTTAATTTAATATAACCAAAGTAGATATACACCCAACAGTCTAAGTGATCATTGTCACATATAAGAAAATCCCCCGAGAGAAGCACCCCGCAGCACTGTAAATTAGCATTTCATATAACAGCCAAGATGATCTAGATCATATTAGTCAAGCTCACAATAGCGTCTAGTACACAACACAGAATGTCGAGACCGTAAGTACTTGCAGTATTAACTGCTGATTTATTGGTCTGGGAAGTCGACATGAAGGCAGATGAAAAATCCTAATATCAATAATAAGACAGACCACTTTATGAAGAGGCAAGCATGACAATACTTCAACTCCTCGCTAGCTTGACGCCAGTGCTAAGTGTAATGCTATTTCTAGTGTTACTCAGAATGCCTGCATCTAAGGCTATGCCTATCTCCATGATAATCACAGCGCTCGCCGCCGTGTTTATTTGGCAAATGGATACCACATTACTGGCGGCATCGGTCCTCGAAGGACTGCTCTCAGCCATCACACCGTTAACCATCATTTTTGGCGCCGTATTCCTACTCAATACCCTGAAATACTCAGGTGCCATGGACACTATCCGTGCTGGGTTTACTAACATCAGTGCCGATGCCCGTGTACAAGTCATCATCATCTGTTGGTTATTCGGTGCCTTTATTGAAGGTAGTGCTGGTTTTGGTACTCCCGCAGCCATTGGCGCACCACTACTGGTATTGCTTGGTGTACCACCCGTTGCCGCAGCTGTCGTGGCTTTGATTGCTGACTCGGCCTGTGTATCCTTCGGTGCAATTGGCCTACCCGTACTTTTTGGGATGGAACAGGGTCTGATCCAAGGTGGCGTGAGCATGGCGGCGGAGCAATTTGCTGCCCATGGGGGTAACTATGCTGGTTATGCTCGATATATCGTCATGCATATGATCACTATCGACTTAATCACAGGTTCATTAATTCCTCTCGTAATGGTGACCATGCTAACTGGATTCTTTGGTCGCAATAAATCCTTTAAGGAAGGCTTAGCAATTTGGAAATTTGCGATTTTCTCAGGTCTTGCCTTTACCGTCCCCGCATGGATCATCAACTACCTTGCAGGCCCAGAATTCCCTTCGGTTATCGGTTCATTGATCGGTATGGCCTTAGTGATCCCGGTTGCGCGTAAAGGCTACTTACTGCCTAAAACACCATGGAATGATTTCGCAGAGAATGACAGTCAAGAAAGCGGAAAAGTCGAAACAACGGCTAAGTTTTCCCAAATTGCCGCTTGGACACCTTACATCATCATGGCTGCGCTTTTGGTGCTGTCGCGTACAGTGGCACCGTTAAAAGCATGGTTATCAAGCTTTAACATCAGCTGGACAGGCCTAATGGGCACTGAGCTTAAAGCCAGCTTCGCAACCTTATATGCACCAGGTGCCTTCTTTGTTGCCGTGTGTATTTTAGGTTTCTTCCTGTTCAAAATGAAAAGCCCTGCGATTCAGCAAACGGTCGGTGTTTCATGTAAGTCCATGTTGCCAACCATTATTTCATTAGGCGCATCAGTGCCTATGGTGAAAATCTTCTTAAACTCAGGCGCGAATGGTGCAGGTCTTGCCTCAATGCCTGTCGCTTTAGCGGATATGTTGGCAGGTTCCATGGGCGCAGTGTGGGCTTGGATGGCGCCTATCGTGGGGATTTTTGGTGCCTTCTTATCGGGTTCCGCCACCTTCTCAAACATGATGTTCTCCAGCCTACAATACAGCGTTGCCGACAATATTGGCATGAACCACACACTGGTATTGGCACTACAAGGTATCGGTGCAAACGCCGGTAACATGATGTGCGTAATGAACGTGGTTGCCGCTGCAACGGTAGTGGGTATGGCAGGTAGAGAGTCAGAAATTATCCGTAAAACAATGCCTGTTGCCATTGGTTATGCCTTACTGGCGGGCACAATAGCTACCCTGTGGGGTGGATTCTAAGCCGTTTTATTTTATTGAATGCCCGAAGTCACTCCCAGTGACTTCGGCTTTAATCTATTAATAAAGAGAGTGATGCTATGTCGATTAACTATAAACTGGTCATCGATGATCTAAGAACGCAATTAGGTGATCATCCCGTGACGGATGATCCCGTTCGCCGTTTTGCCTGGTCCACCGATGCAAGCTACTTCAGGATAGTCCCAGAAGTGGTTGTCCATGCAGAAACCCTAGAACAGGTAAAGCTCACATTAGCCGTTGCCCGTAAACATGATGCACCCGTCACGTTTAGGGCCGCAGGAACCAGTTTATCTGGCCAAGCTATCGGTGAAGGTATTTTGTTGATCCTTGGCCATGATGGTTTTAGAAAGATTGAAGTCAGTAGCGATGCCAAACAGATCACCTTAGGTGCTGCTGTCATTGGTTCCGACGCTAACGCCGTACTCGCGCCGCTTAACCGCAAAATTGGTCCCGATCCCGCCACCATAGGCTCCGCCAAAATTGGTGGTATTGTGGCAAACAATGCTTCGGGAATGTGCTGTGGTACAGCGCAAAACAGTTACCAAACTATCGCTTCCGCGAAACTTCTTTTTGCAGATGGTACTGAACTCGATACTGGCTGTGAAAAATCAAAAGCTGCCTTTGTTAAATCCCATGGAAAAATACTGGATGCGCTGACAGAACTGTCGCACATGACTCGTCATAACACAGTGTTAGCGGACAGAATTCGTAAAAAGTATTCCATTAAAAATACCACCGGCTACGGCATCAATTCGTTACTCGATTTTACCGACCCATTTGACATCATCAACCACTTAATGGTGGGGATGGAAGGCACCTTAGCCTTTATTAATGAAGTCACTTATCACACAGTGAATGAAGCTAAATTTAAAGCCTCAGCTATGGCCGTATTCCATAATATGGAAGATGCCGCACGAGCCATACCACTAATAAACGGTGAAAGCGTTTCTGCTGCTGAACTCCTTGATTGGCCATCAATCAAAGCAGTAACGGGCAAGCCTGGCATGCCAGATTGGTTATCAGAATTACCGGCCCTATCCGCTATTCTACTGATAGAATCCCGTGCTGATGACGACAAAACCTTAGAAAATTATACTCAAGATGTCACCGCGAAACTCGCCGGCTTTGACTTTATCCGCCCAATGGAATTTAGTACGAATCCAACGGTTTATGACAAATACTGGGCAATGCGCAAAGGCTTGTTCCCGATTGTAGGTGGTGAGCGTCCAAAGGGAACCTCAGTTATCATCGAAGACGTGGCCTTTGAACTAGAGCACCTTGCTGCTGCGGCACACGATATCACTGAGCTTTTCCATAAACATGGTTACCCTGAAGGCTGTATTTATGGCCATGCTCTTGCGGGGAACTTCCACTTTATCATTACCCCCACCTTCTCGACTCAAGCCGATATCGATCGTTTCCATGCCTTTATGGATGATATTGCCGACATGGTGATTAACAAGTACGACGGTTCAATGAAAGCCGAGCATGGTACTGGCCGTGCTGTCGCGCCGTTCGTCGAAAAAGAATGGGGACAAGATGCTTACACTTTGATGAAGAGCATCAAACAAGTATTTGATCCACAGGGTATTCTAAACCCAGGCGTTATTCTTAACGACGATAGCAATGTCCACGTTAAAAACATCAAGCCCTGCCCTGTGGTCGATGATTTTGTTGATAAATGTATCGAATGTGGTTTCTGTGAAAAAACCTGCCCAACATCGGCACTCAACTTCTCACCTCGTCAACGTATTGCGACTCTGCGTGAAATCGAACGTTTAGAACAATCCGGTGATAAAGCCGCCGCAGCAGAAATGCGCGCCGCCGCTAAATACGATGTAGTTGATACCTGTGCCGCCTGCCAGCTTTGTACTATTGCTTGCCCAGTGGATAACAGCATGGGCCAACTGGTGCGTAAACTGCGCACGCCGTACATCAGCACTACTGAACAAAAAGTCTTAGATTTCCAAGCCAAACACTTTGGCGCAGTTAACCAGGTTATCAGTTCAGGTTTTGACATGCTTGGCGTGATCCACAAGATCACTGGCGACAACATTACCAGTGCCCTAATGAAAACCGGCCGTTTGATTTCAAAAGAAGTGCCTTATTGGAACCCAGATTTCCCGAAAGGCGGCAAATTGCCAAAACCATCCCCCGCTAAAGTTGGCCAAGAAACAGTGATTTACTTCCCAGCCTGTGGCGGCAGAACCTTTGGTCCGACGCCAAAAGATCCCGATAACCGCACTTTGCCAGAGGTGGTTGTCACGCTGCTGGAACGTGCTGGCTATAACGTCATCACGCCAGAAAAAACCCGCGATTTATGTTGCGGCCAGATGTGGGAATCTAAGGGCGACTTTAAAAACGCCGATGCCAAACGCCAAGAACTTATCGATGCCGTGAGCAAGATGACTAATGGTGGCAAGCTGCCAGTGATCGTCGATGCCTTGTCTTGCACCTACCGCACTTTGTCAGGTAATCCAAAAGTACAAATTATCGACTTAGTTGAGTTTATGCACGACAAGCTACTGACTAAGCTCAACATCAGCAAAAAAGTCAATGTGGCACTGCACTTAGGTTGTAGCGCACGCAAGATGAAACTTGAACCTAAGATGCAAGCAATCGCTGATGCCTGCTCTGCGCAAGTGTTAAAACCTGCGGGAATTGACTGCTGCGGTTACGCGGGTGAAAAAGGCTTGTATAAGCCTGAAATCAACGCCAGCGCACTGCGTAATATCAAAAAGCTCATTCCTGTCGAGATTAAGGAAGGCTATTACGCCAACCGTATGTGCGAGGTCGGTTTGACCCAACACAGCGGCATTTCCTACCGCCACTTAGCTTATCTGCTCGAAGAGTGCAGCCGCTAATCTGGTATGACAGTAGTAAACAACGGGGCTATTTTTAGCCCCGTTTGTTTATATAAGCGAACTATTCTCATTTATTTGTCATTAAGTATTTTTTGAGAATTTCAAACCTGAATAAATACATTTTAAAATCAATGTAATCATAAAGTTAAAATATTCTCATTTTTGAAAAAATCTACAAGCTCATTTACTAAATTAGGGCTACTTATTCCGCTAAGATAGGCCTATATTTGATCAACTACCTTAGCATTTGTGTGGACTTTGGGGTCGCACAGCAAGGCAATGTCGTTCACTAACAAGAAAGAGAAAACACAATGAAAATCGCCCTTTTCATCCCGTGTCTAGTCAATCAAATGATGCCAGAGGTCGCGATCGCCACCTTGGAATTATTAGAGAAACTCGGGCACCAAGTGATTCTACCCGCGGGTCAAACATGCTGTGGCCAGCCGATGACAAACTCGGGTTGCTTCGATGCAGCACGCAGTACCACCCTTAAATTGCTCAACGCCTTTAAAGGAGTGGAATGCGACGCTATTGTTTGCCCTGCCGCCTCTTGTTTAGTGGCCGCCAAAGAAAACTTCCACGAGTTTGATAGCAGCCCAGAAGCACAAGCTGTGATCAACAAACTCTATGAACTCACAGAGTTTTTACACGATATCGCGCCGATCCCAGCCTTTACCAAGCCCTTCGCGCACAAGGTAAGCTTGCAACTGAGTTGCCATGGCATTCGCATGTTAAGCCTTGCCACCCCAAGTGAGCAAATGGGGCCAAGATTCAACAAAGTCGAAGCTGTATTGGCCAATATTGCCGGCATAGACATAGTGTATCCAGACCGCCGTGACGAATGCTGCGGCTTTGGTGGCACCTTCGCCGTCGATGAAGGCGCAGTGTCAGCCAAAATGGGCAAAGACAAGGCCCAAGCCCACGCCGCAACGGGTGCTGAGTATGTGGTGGGTTTTGATCCTTCATGCCTGTTGCACCTCGATGGCATGATCCGCAGACAGCAATTGCCGATTGAAATTCGCCACATAGCGCAAGTGCTAAACGCCGCGCTCTAGGAGACTCACCATGGCTTACAATCATAATCACGGAGCTAATGGCTCCCAAGTCCATGCCCATAAAGCCGATATTTTTTGCCGCGACGAAACCCGTGTCGACTGGCATTCAAAAGCGCTATGGATGCTCAGAGAAAAACGCGACCGCGCCGCGGGTAGCATCCCAGAATGGGAACAACTGCGTCAGCTTGGCTCAGAAATTAAGCTCCACACGCTAACCCATCTTGCTCAATATCTTGAAACCTTTGAACAAAACTGTATCGCCAACGGCATACAAGTCCATTGGGCCAAAGATGGCGCAGAGCATAATCGTATCGTGCATGACATTTTATCCCGCCATCAAGTCAAAAAGTTGGTGAAGTCTAAGTCTATGCTGACCGAAGAATGTCACCTCAATCCGTACTTAGAACAACGTGGCATTGAGGTCATAGATACCGACTTAGGTGAGCGGATTATTCAGCTCGCTAAAATGCCGCCATCACACATAGTCGTGCCCGCGATCCATATGAAGAAAGAAGAAGTCGGCGAACTCTTCCATGAAAAACTCGGCACTAAAGCGGGGGGATCCGATCCCTTGTATTTAACCCGCGCCGCCCGTGCCCACCTGCGTGAACAGTTCCTTAGCGCCGATGCCGCGATGACAGGCGTGAACATGGCGATTGCCGATAAAGGCGCCGTGGTGGTCTGCACGAACGAAGGCAACGCCGACATGGGTGCTAACCTGCCTAAGTTGCAGTTGCATTCAATGGGGATCGATAAAGTGGTGCCCGATATCGATAGCGCAGCCGTCTTGCTACGCACACTGGCACGCAACGCCACAGGCCAACCTGTCACGACTTATAGCGCCTTTTACCGTGGCCCACAGCCCGAAGGTGAGATGCACATTATTATCGTCGACAATGGCCGCACTGAGATGCTCAAGGATAAAATCCTCGCAGAATCATTGAAATGTATTCGTTGTGGTGGTTGCCTCAATACCTGTCCTGTGTATCGTCGCTCCGGCGGTTACAGCTACAACTACACCATTCCTGGCCCAATTGGTATCGCAGTGGGCGCTAAGATTGATGACACTAACTCGATTGCCTGGGCCTGTACCTTGTGTGGCAGCTGTACCTATATCTGCCCGACGAAGGTGCCGCTCGATAAGATTATTTTCCACCACAGACGCCTTAAGGCTGAAGCCGGAAAACTCCCCTATGGCAAAAACAGTTACATGCCATTAGTGGGTAAATTTATGGCAAGCGAAACCATGCTGAACTGCTCTATGAGTGTGGCGAGAACTGCGCTGCGCATTCTACCGGGTAGTCTGTTAAAACCCTTTAGCGGTGCATGGGGTAAATACCGTGAACTGCCCGTTGCCCCGAACTCCAGCTTCGAAGCTTGGTTTAAGAAACACAGGAGCCTATAAGATGTCTAGTAAACTTGAAATTATCAATGCGCTCAAACTGTCGGCCTTAACAAATCATCCTATGCCAAGCATAGATGTGACGCCAAGAGTCGAAAATCTCGTCGGCCAGTTCGAGACCAACCTCAATACTGTCGCGGGTACGCTGCATAAAGAAGGTGGCATCAAAGCCCTGCAAGCCAAAGTCGATGAACTTATCGCCCAAGGGTTACAGGTCATCTCCCTTGTAGAGGGTGTCACGGCAAACCGTGAAATGCCACCCACTGCCCACGAGCTCAAAAACATAGATTATGCAGTGATCCCTGGTGACATTGGCGTTGCCGAAAACGGTGCCATTTGGGTTAACAATAAAAATCTAGGCCACAGAGTGACACCTTTTATCTGTGAAAACCTGATCTTAGCCCTGCCAACGAATAAGATTGTGCCGACCCTACATCAGGCAGCTAAAGAAATCACGTTAGCATCAGGTGAGTTCGGGGTGTTTATCGCGGGTCCATCAAAAACCGCCGATATCGAACAAGCCCTCGTCGTCGGCGCCCACGGTGCCTGCAGCTTAAACGTGTATTTGCTCTAATGCCTCAAGATTTAATGTAACCAAGAAAATTCAAGGGTTATGGAATCATCGAAACACAAAAGCCGCCTCCATTAGCGGCTTTCTTATTGAGATTTCGCTGAATGATATTTGAGTTGTAGGCTGATAAACCACTAACACTGCTTACCAATTAACGTTTATTGACGAGCAGGTTACAGGCTTGCCATGGCATTCACTCGCCGACTCGGTGAATAGAAACCTAGGGCTTTAAGCTTATGAACGAGAGCCATGGTCGTTCTCATGCATCCCTGCATTGCACGACATTCAGGCGTCCTGCCTATCAGATAGCGAACTGGCAGTTAAACACGGATGTTGTTCAAGTCAATCCGTGGATGCAGGGCCGCCCCATCCTACTCTTTGATGAACGGCGCCATCTCTGATATTTATCTGTGTACGTTAGTGACGCTTAAATATAAACCCAACATTAAGATATTGATTTAAAATGTGATATTACTACGTTATAAGGCAATCGTTAGTGATAGGCAGGGGATCTTTATCAAGTCGCTTTAACACATGCGATAGCGCACATACTGAGGATACCTTGGTAGTATCCTCGACTCGGTTGATAGTATTCTCGATTATGTCCATGAGGCATTTATAGTAAAGGTGAGTAAATGAACGAGGTATTACTACAAATAAAGGCGCTCACCAATGGTGATCCTTTATTGACGGCTGTCATTGTTGGAGTATTAACATTAACGTTAATTGGACTCGTAGGCTATATGCTAAAAGATGTCCCCGCGAAGCTGTTAAGTTGGCTCAGTAGTCTGCTGTTTGTGCGGCTCACTATAGACGATAGCCATCAGGCGCGCACAGAGGTATTCAATAAACTGTCCTTTTTGATCAGTAATACTACCATTCCGTTTTTTTCACGCTCTATCTCTGAGGCTGTGTACTATGACTATAGTGTGAGTTACGACGGGCGTGTCAGTGTTAAGTCTATCGGCTACGGTATGCACCTGTTTAAATACGGTGGTTGTTTCATGTTGGCTACCCGCTCTAAGGTCGATAGTACGATGGCATACGATACTATTACTGTAAGTGCACCATGGTGGGCAAAAGATAAACTATATAGTTTTTTAGAAGATACTCGTGGAGACATCTCTACAGAGCCAAAAGTTAATATTTTCGAAGAAACCGAATGGTGTCGCTATGGCACATTGAAATCATCGGGTTTTAGTGAATTAGTGCTAGATGAAGGGTTTAAGCAGAAGTTGATGGGAGAAGTTGATAACTTCGCAAGTAGAGGGAAATCGGTTGTAAGTAAGCTAACCATACTGTTACATGGCAAAACGGGTACAGGTAAGACGGGTATAGCGAGAGCCTTAGCTGTTGAGTATCATCGCGATCTATACATATTGAATCTATCGACTGTAAATGATGCCACTATTCATAAGGCGATTAGAAAGGTACCACCCGGAGCTATGTTGTTAATAGAGGACTGTGACTGTGTAAAGGCTACGGTATCACGTACTGCTGAAAGCAATGTAGATAACCCACCACTCACTTTAGGTGGCGTTCTAAACGCGTTAGACGGAATCATTCCTCTTGATGACTGCCTTGTAATAATGACCACAAATCATCCTGATAATCTTGACCCAGCGTTGATACGTAAAGGTCGTGTAGATGTCAGTATTGAAGTACCACTTATCAGTGCAAAACAAGTTAATGAAGACTACTTTGAGCGTTTTGGCGCAGTTCTTAATAGAACTGAGCCATTGTTAGGTTGTGAAGTCTATGAACTCCATCGCAGAGCGAGCTTAAGATATGGTGTGTGTTGTAAGCCAGTGTAGATGCTCTGGATTCAACAAACCATGAGGTCATGATAGCCATGAATAACAATAAACTGATCGTCTTCAATTAGTGGTAACTGGCCGAGTTGCTGTAATTTGATTTTTAATTCAGCAAGCAGAAATACATTGTCATCCGCCAAACCGGCGGGAAAAACGGTTTTCGCAATTCTAATCGCGTTAATGGATTTATAGCGAATACACCTTTGCACAAAAAGACAATCAGTAGCCATGATCTCGGATAACACTTGATTTGAGGCTTCATAATCGAGAGGAAAGTCCTCTTCACCGACCAACTGTAGTTGCAAATACACAGGACGAGAAGCTAACAGCGTCATACATTCGCGCCATTTAGTATTATTCATCATAGAACTCATAATGTTAAATTGCTTTTTACCCCTGATGATTAACAAGTTACCTTTGGTGTTTAACAGCCCGTATAGGGATTAAAAATGGTAGCGAATAAAGTAAGCCGCTTAAAGTAATGGGCTAGACGTAAACTCGTTTAGTACATCTTCTGAGGTTGACTCATATTCAACCACCAGTTTATGGGGTGTAAGCCGATACACCCTCACCTCAATATTCCCTCGCACAGCATAAATTAAAGCGCCGCCATAGGTTGTTTCAGGCCCAAGATCTCCTGCTGGAACTTGCTCGGCGGCGCCAATATACAGGCACCCTGACAATATTGTTAAGTTTGCAGAGAGATAATTCGAATTGAGCCCAGCCTCACCTAGCTTACGGAAAATTTCAACCTCATAACAGCCATCGGCGCCAAGTCCTACGAATAGCACATGACCTTGATTGATTTCCAAAATTTCGTCACTCGGCACAGACCACCAATCAGCCGTATCTTCACAGCGATGAGTTAATGCCGCGGGATCAAATATCGCCATTGTGGCGGTATCTGTGTCAAACCGAGTTGTTGTATAGGGTTTACTCATCATCCTTGCCCACTAACAGAAATGATTCTGACTACCTGTTTTATCCTTGATAACTCCAAACCTAAAATAGAAAAATCGCCATAATTTTAGGCCGTTACTACCACTTACTTACAACAATCCTTTACATAAAGGCTTTAGTGAACGCTTCCTTCGACTGGCGAATGTAGTTACGGGCGCTTTTGGCGTGCTGCTCCCACACGGCGCGATCGCTAGGATCGGTAAAGGGGTTTTGCTCGGCGGCAATAGAGCGCTCAAATTTGTCGTAGAAGGTCAGCATGGCCGAAGTGATCTGATTAAAACGTTCCTTGAACTCTTGAAATTCATCAATCTTCTCAGTGGTTTTAATCATGTACTGCACTAACTCTGCATTGCTGTTCGAAGCCAATAGCGCCTCAGCTTTAGCACTGATATTGGCACTCGCCTCAGCAATCACCAGCGCGCGTGCCTGCTCGTCTTTACTCATCACTCGGCTGTAATTTTCAGGTGTGCGGGCAATACTGGCATGCTGTAAGTAACTGCGCAGATGCTTGTCGAGATCCTTACGGAAATTATCTAAGTTCTTCTGCATACTGACTAAATCATTGTCGAGTGCAGTGACTTGTTGCAGTTCTTTTTCGATTTCAGACATAAACCGTTCGGCCTGCTGATAAATTTTCAGGCCATTTTCTTCAGCAAACTTTTTATCACTACGGCTTAAGTCACTGTTGTCATAATTAGAGCGATCAAAAGTCGCAGCTAAGAATGACTTAAAGGGTTCGGCAAAGGCGGAATACGCACCGGCACTAACCACGTTTAAGGTGGCAGTAGCCAAGTCACCAAAGGGTTTAACCATAGAGCCTAAACGCGCCTGTTGGAGAGGTGATGCCACACGTTTAGCGTCAGTTAAAACCGACCTAAAGGTGTTATATCCCATAGGGTTAGACATTTTATTGCGTTCAGACGTCGCCAACACAAAGGTGATACTTGAATAAATAGCATTCGAGTACTCGAGGTATTGTCTTTGGCTCTCTAGCTGGGCGGCATAATTTTTACCTAAAGTACGAAATGACTCAGACTGCACTTCGTAATTCTTGTCAGCTTTCAGCTTATCTAAAATCCCGCCGATAATTTTCTGCTCATTTTTTTGCAGGGCCATATCAAGGCGAATTTTACCTAAGCTCAAATCGTCCAAACTGATAGGGCCATTAATGGCCTCAATATCAAGACGGATATATTGGCGACTCGGATCATCAATAGACACTCGGTGTGCTAAATATTCGTTAGCCCCAGGGGTGATATCGATTAAAGCAACATGCTGCCACTGGGCATCGAGCTTTAATACCGGAGAGGTCAATACATTGATTCGATATTGGGTTTGAGTATTCTGGGTTTTGACCCAAAACTCTAATAGACCCGCTTCAGAAATAGGGTACTTACTGACGATACTGCTATTACCTTCGACGCAAAGCAGCGCACTTTCACCTGTGTGAGGTTCAGCGCCTTCAAATTGACAACCCATGATCCACGACCAAGGTTGAGATAAACGATTGCCTTCGAAGTCGCTGGCAAACACTAACTCATTCTCTTTGGCACTGGCATTAACTGTCGTTAACACGCCAAGCAACAGCATAGAAATGACTGCAGTGGTGCGCATAAGGGCCTCATAAAACATAAATTACTAAAATCAACGAGCGAGTCATTCGGCTCAATACCCAGTTATATCAACAATCAATCGACCCAAAAGCCTAAGCGAACTCAGTCTGTTAATTGAGGGCTATAGCCTCGGCTCAACAGCCCGCTTGGATAAGTCATTTTTGATTGCAGATTAAACCAGCGAAATGTACCAGAGGCCATCATCCCACGCTAGCCCTAAGTCATGTTTAACGACGAAAGATATGTGGGCAATTACAATCGGGGCCATTAATCGCCCCAATTGTAAAATTTACGTAAAACTAAACACTTATGCCCCAGCTACTGGTTACTTGCCTCGCCCCTTGTCTTGTCAATAAATCAGGCGAAACCAATACAACCCAAAGCAAGGATTAATGCAAACGTGCCTCGACTCGCTTCATGGCGTAAAACATCCATATCGTCAAGATAGTGCTACAGGTCGCGAGCGACACCCACACACCAATCACGCCGAACGCCCATGCAAAGCAGTAGATGATCGCAGCGATAAGAATAAGCTTAGCGCCCGTCAGCATAGAAGCTTGTTTCGAACAATTAATCGCTTGGAAGAAACTCGCACCGACTAAGATTAAGCCTTCCATAGGCAAGCCCCAAAAATACCAGCGCATACCTTCAATCGCCACTGGTGTTAAATTCGGATTATCACCGGCAAACAAATACACTAACCATTCAGGGCGAGAATAAATCAGCGCTAAACCTAAGGTTGCGGTGAGTAACGTCATACCAAAGGCAATATTGCGCGCTTGTTTAACCCTGTCAAAACGCCCAGCTCCTGCGTTAAAGCTATAAATGGGTTGAGTACCAAGCGCAATGCCCTCAAAAATCAGATAGAAAAACGCTTCTGTGTAACTCACCACACCATAGGCGGCCACATGTAATGGACCGCCAACCCACAAAAAAGCCGTATTATGCAGGGTTAACACTATCGACAAATAGAGATTCATCAAAAAGCTGGGGAAACCAACGCGGGCTATATTAAGGCAATTATCGAGCTTGAGCTTCATCTGCTCAAAAGTGATTTCAAGCTGAGTGCGCGGACTGAAAAAATGCTGTAAACACAAAAGCCCCGTTACCGCCTGCGACAACATAGTCGCAATCGCTGCGCCCGCTAAACCAAAGGGGAAAACCACAATAAACAGCCAGTCTAAGAAAGTGTTTAATACACCACCCAAAATCAGCACCCAAGTCACCATGGATGGCCTGCCATCATTACGCAGCAGTGTGGTGAAGGTCATTGAAATTATGGGGAAATGACACAGTGCAAAATACCAGAATAAGTATTCATTAGCATTTTCGAGCATCTCCCCTTGCGCCCCGAGGGCGACCAAAATATCTCGCGAGAATATCCCGCCAACAAGGGCAAAAAAGCATCCGGTTAATAAACATAACGTAAAGGCATTACCCAGTAGTTTACGGGCCTTGACTACATTACCTTGACCAAGATTGATTGACACTAATGCCGCGCTACCCATACCTATCATGGCGCCAATAGCGTATAAAATCGCGCCTACAGGGTAAGCTAGCATCATCCCCGCCAGCCCTGTTTCACCTAAATAGTGACCAACAAAGATGCCATCAATTGTCACATATACGCCCGTCACCAACATAGAGGCTATGGTGGGTATGGTATAGCGCCAAAAAAGCTTCGCAATCGGCTCCTCGAGCAAGCTCATATCCGCAGGAGCATGATTAGATGTTGTTGCTGTCATTAGCGTTTCTCACAAAAAGGGGGGCTAGAGTCGTATCTATCTAGAAAAATGATCGGGTGAACAAAAATGCGACAATGGATTGTACCTAAAAATAGCGAGAACTCAAAGCATGTTCATTGTGAATAATTAACAATAAAGATTAATCATCACAATGACTTAAGCAGAAACAGTCCAATTTCAGCCAAATGACAAACTCAGTACAGTTCAATAACAGATGTGGGTTAATTCATCATTTTCTGCTACTTTTTTGGTGTTTAAGGCCGAATTAGGTAAAGTATCCGTTCAAGCAAGCCCATTAACGTATTTAAGCAAGATGAAATCATTAACTTTATAAATTTAAGTTTTTGATAATTAATGGGTTAAACAGAAATAAATTCAATAACAATAATAAGGGAAGGACATGAGTCAGAATAGTCCAAATGCAGGCAACGATCTGCGAGAAGTCAAACAGCTCGGCATGTGGGCCTCCATTACTAGCTTAGGTTATGTGTTTTGGTTAGTTGGCGGTATGGAGTTAGTCGAGCGTATCGCCTACTACGGTGTTAAAGCCAGTGCAGGACTGTATGCTAAGGCGCCAGAGTCTGCGGGCGGCCTTGGGATCAGCCTGAGTGACTACGGCATTATTATTTCCCTCTGGGCGATCATGCAAACCTTTGTGCCCGTGTTCACTGGTGGCATGTCTGACCGAGTGGGCTACAAAGAAACCATCTTCGGCTCCACCATCATTAAAATCTTTGGCTATCTCGTCATGGCATTCTTCCCCAGCTTTTGGGGCTTCCTTGTCGGTGCATTACTCCTTGCCATAGGCACAGGGATATTTAAACCGGGCATTCAAGGCACCTTAGTGCTGTCCACTAATCGCAATAACACTTCAATGGCTTGGGGCATTTTTTACCAAGTTGTAAACATTGGCGGTTTCCTCGGGCCTTTAGTTGCTGTGCATATGCGCCAATTGTCGTGGGACAATGTATTTTTCGCCTGCGCCGCAATTATCTCACTCAACTTCTTATTCTTACTCACCTATACCGAGCCAGGTAAAGCCGAGCGACTGGAACGCAATAAGCAAATAAAATCGGGTGAAGTCGAACAAGAATCCCTGTGGCGTGATGCTTGGCGCGAGCTGAAAAAGCCGATTGTGATCTACTATATGCTCGTTTTTTCAGGATTTTGGTTCTTGTTCAATGCCCTATTCGATGTGCTGCCTATCCATATTTCCGAATGGGTCGATACCAGCGTAATCGTCACCTCCCTCTTTGGCAGCGAAGGCACCAGTAACGGCATTCTACAATTTTGGCTTGGCCTCAATAACGAAGGCACTAAGGTGATGCCCGAAGGCATGTTAAACCTCAATGCGGGCCTGATTATGACTTGCTGTTTTATCGTTGCGGCGCTGACGGCTAAATACCGTATTACTACCGCTATGTTTATTGGTTGTTTGCTGAGTATTTTAGCTTTTGTGTTTATCGGTGCTTTCCATGCGGCATGGTTTATCGTATTCGCGATAGCCATGTTCTCCATTGGCGAAATGATGATTAGCCCGAAGAAAAACGAGTTTATGGGTAATATTGCTCCCGAAGGTAAAAAAGCCATGTACTTGGGATTTGTGATGTTGCCCCAAGGGATCGGCTGGGGATTAGAAGGCTACTTTGGCCCTAAACTCTACGAGATTTATGCATCAAAGGAATTGTTTTCGCGGGATTTATTGCTAGAGCGCGGCATGAACAGCACTGAGATCAGCGCCATTCCCCAAGGTGAAGCCTTTACCACTTTGGTGAGTTACACAGGTGAAAACGCACACGATCTCACCCAACTGCTATACCACAGCCATAACATTGGCATGGCGTGGTACATCATAGCCGCCATAGGGACTATCTCAGCGGTAGGAATTTACATCTATGGTAAGTGGTTACTCACACTACAAAGAGCCCAGCAAGCCGCCTAAGTGAAACTCGCTGACCTCATTCTGGGCAAGGACGACAAAGAAAAGATAAGGGCTAGATATGGCAAGGTGAGGAGCGATCCTCATCTTGCCTCATCAGTATCAGAAAGGACGCGTCAGCAACTCAGGCGTAAATTGTTCGGGCGACAGCAATAAGCCTAGGCTTTCGATTTGTGCATTCAAACGATTGAGATCTTGAGTCAGTGCTGGTAAGGTCAGCGTATTATCATCGAGTACATACACTTGTCTTAAACTGGTGTAATAAAACAGCAATATAATCAAAGCATTCACGTCATTTTGCGCCGCAGCGGCTTTAATCTTTATCAACTTGCGATAGATACGATTATGGAGTTGCTTTAATTGCCACACATAATAAATTTCGCTGAAGAAGGATTTATCCTTCAAGTTGTAAATCACTGCGCTACACAGACCCAGACTGAAAATCACGCCTAAGAGATTCAAGTGAAAATTACCTGTAGGCTCACCCGGCACAGGCGTCGCACCAAACAGCGCAATGAGTCCAGTACCAAAAATCAGTGATAACACGACTAAGCTAACAACTAGAATAACAATGAATAAATTCATGTTTTTACGATACAAGGTTTTATCTATTTCCTGCAGCTTCATAACATCCCGCTCAAATAAACCGCCCAGCATTGGCGTATAAATCAATCAATGGCAGAGCATACCCCAATCCCCTTTATTCGGCCTTAACTGATTTAAACGCATAGCTAAAATACATTTCAACCCATCAATGAAGATACAAATTGACACCTTTAAGTGTCACTAAGCAGGCTGAGGGATAGGATGATGTATCGATTGAATATCAACGGCTTAATGCCCTTACGATTAATCTTCCATTTATTTCAAAACATTAAAATGTTAACGTGCAATCAAATCTGGGTAAAATTTGCTAACCTTAACCCTAGTGAATTGCATAACGATATCGCCGCTTTTACGAGAGACAGTGTTCTAACCTCCCGCATTCAAACCACACAAGGAATGCCATGATACTCAGCAAAGGCTTTGCACAAGTCGTCCTTTTGGCGCTCAGCAGCCTTTGCTTGACTGCACAGGCCAAAGACCTGCTCGCAGTGGGTTCGAGTTTCAGTCAAATTTTTGAACTACAAGCCAATGGCGAATATACCGGCTTAGGTGTCGATATTTTGAATCGCTTCGCCCAGCAGCAAAGTGTGAACATTCACTATCAAATTACCCCATGGCGCCGCGCTATCTCTATGGTTGAACGTGGCCAAGCGGATATTCTTATTGGTCCCTACGATACCCCAGAGCGTAATGCCAACTTGGTTTTTGCGGCGAAGGCATTTTACCGCGATGATATGGTGTTTTATGCTCGGGCAGACAATGAAATAGTGTGGAATAGCGACTATGCCAGTATTAAAACACAACGGATTGGAAAAATGCAGGGCTGGAGTTATGGCACAAGGTTTACTGAACAAACTAAATCATTAAATATCAATGAATTTGTCGATATTAAAAGTGGCATAGAACGGCTTTCGCGGGGTGATTTAGATTTACTCGCCACCAATAGTCGCAATACAAATGCAGTACTCGCCCAAATCAAAATCCCTAAAGCAATTACGCCAATCATGCCGATAATCGATGTCCGAGATGGCTTTATGGCTTTTCCGAAACAAGCTAAATTTGATCCGCTAAGAACTCGTTTTGACAGCTTCTTCGAGGAGATGATCCAAAATGGCACACTCACGACACTCGGCCAAAAATACCGCGTAACCTTGCCTTACTGATCCGGCCTTACTATTCCCACCAAATCTGACCCCTCTTAGCGATGCTCACACCTGTAATAAAGAGTGATGGGGAACTCTGTTAGCTAAGACAAGCAATCAACTGCAGCTCAATCTCGTCCCAATTGACGTCGTCCATGGTAATCATTTCTAGTCTGGAATCTAAGGTGTCATCGAGTTCAACCACAGTAAACTCATGGTCAATCCAGTTAAATCCCGCAATTCCATCAGTAGTGATCATCACGGCCTTTAATCTAAGCAACACTTGCCCAACGTTGGATGACTGAGCTTGCCGCTGAATAAGATCCATTAATTTATCAAAATCAAATTCTTGACTCGGTTCAAACACCCAGCCGCAGCTAAAACAACCTTCACCTTGATTCTGCTTTCGCACTATACCGCGATCATCAAAATCAAGTGCGGCTTCGATTGCACCTTCGGCAAAGAGGCTCAACTCACTCAAGCGAGAACCACCAGCACGAAACAAGCTTGGGGCAGTCGTCGGTAGGCTCCCCAGCTTTAGGCCCGCGCTAGCATGCCCATTTATATTGAGTGACACGCGCCTTGGTTGGTTAAGATAGTCCAGTAAAGCGCTAGGTAAAGGCTGTTGATTAGAGTGGCTCACTACAGGAATATCAGTACGTTCAATATGGCTTAAATAAGTCTGCAATTCATAGAGTAACTTAGTATTTTCAGCATCATACAAGTCAGACTTAGTTGCGATGATCACATCGGCCACTTGCAACTGTTGGATAAAATTTGCATGTTCGCGATAGCGAGGATCGTGGATCTTACGCGCGTCCACCAAACATAGGGTACTACGCAGTGAAATCACATTCTGATAATGAGGTGCACTCAGTACTTTAATGATTTCATTAGGATGCCCAAGCCCAGTCGGTTCAATCAATAAGCGGTCAGGTTTCGCTTTCGCAATCAACTGATTGATGGCCACTTGTGTCGGTACGCCCGCGGCGCAGCACATACAGCCACCCGCAACCTCACGAATTTGTATGCCGTTATCGGAGGAATTAAGTAACCCAGCATCAATGCCGACCTCACCAAATTCATTGACCAGCACTGCCCAAATTTCATCCGCGGGTTTAGTTGCCAGCAATTGCTTAATCAGAGAGGTTTTACCTACACCTAAAAAACCTGTAATGATATTGGTGGGAATCGCTTTGATAATCATAAGGAAACTCGCTCGAATAGAAAGCTTGGCGCTCGAGTGTAGAAGTATTGGCTTCGAAGCTCAACAAAAAGCGCATCGGTGAGGATGCGCTTTTAGAATAGCGACAGACTATGTAGCAAAATATGCAACTGACAATTCAACTGTCAAATCAACAAACTAGGTAACCGTTAGACGGCTAAACTAATAGGCACTTTGCACTTATTAGCCTTGATTGTTGAGTTTAGCTTATTTTGACTTAGCTTATTTTGACTTAACTTATTTTGACTTATTGGTGCGAGAGCCAAAACCTGACTTATTGCTCACCAAATTCGACTTAGGTTTAGTTGCATTAAACGGCTTACCTGAGCCAGAAGCTGGCTTAGCACGGCTAGAGGATTTATCGGCACTGGTTTTGCTATCCTGCGCTTTACCTTTCGCGTACTTACCCTGACGAGACTGGCCAATAGTACGATCCTGCGGCGCCTTATGGCTCCACTTTCCAATCGGCTTAATCGGTGCCGCGGGCGCATCACGGTAACGGGCAGGCAAAGGCGTGCCTTCTTCATAACCCGGTTGTACCGACACGGGCAGTTTCTGCTCAATCAAAGCTTCAATTTCAGCGAGCATTTCATCGTCAGAAGGTGAAACAAACGAAATCGCGCGACCCGTTAATCCAGCTCGGCCAGTACGACCAATACGATGGATATAGTCTTCGGCGAGGAAAGGTAATTCAAGGTTGATCACCATAGGCAAGGCATGAATGTCTAAACCACGAGCGGCCACATCGGTCGCCACCAGCACCCGTAATTTACCGGCCTTAAACTCTTCCAACACCCGATTACGGGCGCCTTGTGTTTTATCGCCGTGGAATACACCTGCGGCTATGCCATCCAGCTTTAATTCTTGTAATAAATGCTCGGCGCTTTCTTTCGTGCTGGCAAACACCAGCACTTGGCGCCAATTGTTGCGGCCAACCAATTCAGACAACAGCTCGGCTTTGCGACGTTTATCAACGCGATAGACTTCCTGCACAACTGTGGATGCGGTAGTCGTGTCAGCAACATTCACCCACTGAGGTTCATTCAGCATTTTCTCGGCGAGTTGTTTGACGGCATCACTATAGGTCGCTGAAAACAACATGGTTTGATGCTGCGGCGCAATTAAGCGTTTCACTTTTTCAATGTCGCGCACAAAACCCATGTCTAACATGCGGTCGGCTTCGTCGATCACTAATGTGGTAACGCTCGACAAATCTAACTGGAATTGGCCGATAATATCGAATAAACGACCAGGAGTTGCCACCAAAATATCAACGCCCTGCTCTACCCCTTTACGCTGGGGATTCATGTTGGCGCCGCCGTAAACCGCTAAGGTTTTCAGTGGTAGGAACTGGCTGTATTTTTGGATATTTTCGCAGACTTGAATCGCAAGTTCACGGGTTGGTGTCATCACCAACGCGCGTAAAATCGGTTTATCATTGCTGTCGCTTGTTAAAGACTCAGCCGCCAACTTTTCAAGTACAGGCAGAGCAAAGGAAGCCGTCTTACCTGTACCCGTTTGGGCGCAGGCCATAATGTCTTTGCCTTCAAAGGCAAGCGGGATCACTTTCTCTTGCACTTGAGTGAGTTGCTGATAGCCACACTCAGTTATCGCATTCAAAATAGGAGAAGATAAACCGAGTGTTTCAAATTTCATAGGGACTCTTTAGCTAAGTAGTAAAACTTTGATGCGAGGTGATACTCAATGCCCCAATGCGGGGCCGCGGAGTCTAGCAAAATCCGCGGCGTTTTTATAGGCAATTATCGCCACTAAGTTAATATCTCCTCAGACATGGGAGACTAAAAGCGGATCCTGTAAGTATTTTTGGCTAAATTCACCCGCAGGCACAGGTCTTGAGAACAAGTAACCTTGGCCGTAATCACAACCTGCAGCCAACAACACTTGGCACTGCGCATCGGTTTCGACACCTTCGGCAATCACCTTCATTCCCAACTTGTGGGCCATCACGATAATCGCCTCACAGAGAATTTGATCGTTTGAATCGGTATCAATATGGCGGGTAAAAGATTGATCAATTTTAAGATAATCGATATCAAACTTTTTCAAATAGGCAAGTGACGAATAGCCAGTACCAAAATCGTCCAGCGACACTTGCACACCCGCATCGCGGTAGGCCAGTAGTTTTTCGGTTACACCCATACTGGCGTCCAATAACAGGCCTTCGGTAATTTCAACACAGACTCCCGCGCCTGTAATATTAAGATCTTGCAATAACTTCAACCAATCATTGAGCAGCGTGCCTTCATCACGAAATTGGATTGGGGATTTATTGACGCTGATTTGGATTTCAACCCCTAATTCATGACGCCACGCCGCACTCTGGCGAGCGGCTTGCTCGAACACCCAATTGCCGATTTCAACAATCAAGCCGGTGTCTTCCGCAACAGGAATAAACTCTGCAGGCGACACAGCACCACGCTCTGCATGATGCCAGCGGATCAAGGCTTCAGCCTTGGTCACTTCACCCGTTGCTAAGGCAACAATCGGCTGATAATGCAGTTCAAATTCTTTATTCACGACCGCTTGACGTAAGTCTTGGATCAAGCGCATGCGGTATTTGGCGTATTCCTGCATCGATGGGGTGAAATAGTTGAAGCGATTACGCCCTTGATCTTTCGCCGCATACATCGCCTGATCCGCATGCTTGAGAAGCCCTTCAATACTGGTCGAATCATCGGGATATAAAGTAATCCCAATACTGACGCTGATATAAGCGGTTTCTTCCCCTAACACATAGGGTTCGGCAATTCGTCGCAAAATATTCTCGGCGACGCGCTCAATCCCCTTATGGTCTTCCATCGAACTTAACACCACAGTAAATTCATCGCCGCCAAGACGCGCCACGACGTCGGCATCACGCACACAGGATTTCAATCGACTCGCGGTTTCTATCAGCAGTAAATCGCCCATGGCATGGCCTAAGGTGTCATTCACTTCTTTAAAGAAATCTAAATCCAAGAACAATAAAGCAAAGTGGTTGCGATTGCGGTCGGCATTTTTCACTTCACTGCTTAAATACTCCAACAACATGCGCCGATTAGGCAACCCCGTCAGCGTATCGTAGTTAGCCTGTTTCCAAATCAGATGTTCATTTTGCTTCTTATCGGTAATGTCTGAGAACAGGGCAACACGTCGATAGGGATGGCCTTCTTTGTCATTAATGGTATTGATGGTTAACCAGATGACATATTCCTCGCCATTTTTGCGCCGCTGCCACATTTCCCCCTGCCATTGGCCTTTCTCGCGGATATCATTATTCATTTTGGTGTAAAAATCGCGGCCATTGAGGTCACAATAAAGCAGCCGAATATGTTGGTCCCGCACTTCAAATTCGCGATAACCCGTCATCACACTAAAGGCGGCGTTGACGGTAATAATCACACCCTTTTCATCGAGGACACTCATGGCTTCTGAACTGTTATCGTAAACCAGTGCCGACAATTTTAAGGATTCTTCGATAAGTTTTGCGTCGGTAATATCGGTATAGGTTCCGCACATACGCAGAGCATTGTTGTTTGCATCTCTGCTCACGACTTTACCTGTATCAAGGATCCACCGCACCTTACGGTTTACGGTATTTAAGCGGTACTCCATCTTATGTTGCGCCGTTTCGCCACGAATATGGGCCTCAATCGAATGCAGCACTTTAGGCCTGTCTTCGGCGACTATCGCATCCATCCATTGGCGACTATTAGCGTTGAGCATATCAACATCGCAGCCAAGTATATCGGCGCTGCGGGCGTTACGTTCGATACGATCATTACGAATATCCCAATCCCACACCCCAAGATCGCTACTGCTCAACACCAGTTCGAGTTGTTCACGGCTAGCGAGCACCTCTTGGTCAGCAATGGCCTGTGAGGTGATATCTAAATATCCAGCAATAACAAGCAACACGGCATTATTACCACCGCGCTTACAGGCGACTGTCATATGGGTGTAAACCACGCTGCCGTCTTTAACGATAAAACGTTTATCCATCTCGTAATTATCGATATCCCCCCGCAGCATAAGCTCAAATTTCAGGGCATCCGCTTCTAAATCATCGGGATGAGTAATTTGTGCCCACGTCATCCGTAGCAATTCAGCTTCTGAATACTTGAGCATTTGACATAACCGGGGATTCACCTTTATCCACTTTTGATCTATCCCCGTTATTGCAATACCAATATTGCCCGCGTTGAATTGGCTCCTAAAAAGAAAATCATCCTGCAGACGAATTTGTTCATCACGCTCTAATTCAAAACGTCGCGATAACAAGCGGCTCAATAGCCAAGTCGCAATCGGGAAAATGGTCAATACTGGGAGGGTCACTTTGGCGAGTAATGGCATTGCTATGCCATCGGGTAGAAATAAGAACCACAACAACATCACGATATGAACGGTATAGGCAAAGAGAAAAATTTCTCCACCTGAAATATTGGCTAACAGAGACTTACGATATTGACGCCAGATCACCCCGATTAAACCGGATGACACTATCACGCCGACGCCAATCCATATACCAGCGCCACCGATACTGATGCGATACAGCGCCGTCATCACGACAGCCACTAAGGTCGGTAAACCACCGAAAAATAGACCAGA
This sequence comes from Shewanella sp. NKUCC05_KAH, assembly GCF_019345585.1. Lineage (NCBI taxonomy): Bacteria > Pseudomonadati > Pseudomonadota > Gammaproteobacteria > Alteromonadales > Shewanellaceae > Shewanella > Shewanella sp. NKUCC05_KAH. The sequence goes on along the minus strand of NZ_JAHKQZ010000003.1, from coordinate 270,881 downwards.
AATACAGAGAATAACCGAACGGGTATCAAAGAAAACGCCAGGCAAATATACCCAAGGCGTACTCATAATAGTGATACCAATACCACCGATGAGCATCCCAATAATGATGCGCCACAGTAAAAAATACTGCCGCTGGTGTTTTTTAGGGATCACATCGTACAAAAATACCAACGCCAGCAATAAAGCCGCATTTTGTACTAACGGAAAGAGAATACCTTTATCCATAACTCAGAGAGCGACTCCAAAAATGAGGGGGCTTGATACCATTTTAACATTCCCCCACAAGTGTAGCAGAATCACTTAGAAATCATGCGTTAATTCCTTTTGCCGCATCACACTTTGGACTTACCACATTACATTTTGCAATAGAGTTGTTGACGATATTGCTCTGCAATAGAATGCCAGTCAAAACGCTGTGCCATGGCCGCAGCACGCACTTGTGGCCATGTTTTCCCCTCGAAACAAGCAATGGCTTGCGTCAACCTTTGCAAAAACGCTTCAGCCTGCTCATTTAAGCTATTGCCGTTAAAAGCAAAACCATTAATTCCATCCTCAACGGTATCCTTTAAACCGCCTACACTATGCACTAAGCATGGCTGTCCCGCGCGCATGGCCAACATTTGACTGATGCCACAGGGCTCAAAGGAGCTTGGCATCAAAAATAGATCGCCATGCTGATACAGCGCTTCGGATAACGCCTCGTTGTATCCTTGCAAAAATAATAGGTTATCGTATTTAGCCCCTAACGCTTGGAAAGACTTAGCAATCGATGCATCGCCACTGCCGAGTAAAATCAGCAGCGCCGTCGGTTTTGTTTGCTTCAATGCTTTAAGTAAGGTTTCAAGCACAGATAAACCCGAGGGTAATTGATGGCGCAGCAATAATACTTTTTGATCGGTCAAACGGCCCACCGAAGTCAATAACAGACTCGGTACTTGCTCCGCCATCGCTTGACGCCAATGGGCTTGGGTGCGGACAAAAGCAATCATGTCCACGCCACTCACTTGCGTTTGATGCCCCTGCCATTGTACTAACGCAGTTTCAATCGCACTGAGCAATTGCTTGAACTCGGGTACTTGAATACGCGCAGGTGGCTTAGCGGGTAAATCCGATACTGACGAATATACACAGCCATTTAAAATCCCCACCACTTTGTCATCATTGGCCTTGACCTGTAAGTCTTGCTCTAACCCTTCGCCACCAAAGAATCCCGCTTCGGGTCTGGAGGGCTGCAACACTTCCTTGGCATAACTGGGTGAGACTAAATGCACTTTGTCGCTCAGCACTATGCCCATGCGCATAGGGTTAACACAGTAGGGATAACGGGGATCAGTAATTAACTGTTTTTGCCCCTGCGTCAAAGTGGCAAACAGCTCGGGAAACCAAGCCGCAAAGGAGGATGAGTCTTGGCTTAAGGGACGTATCCCCTGCAGTGCAAGATTGTGGATAGAGAACACACACTCAATTTCTTTGAGAACACTGAACTCAGGCACGAATACTCTTAACATAGCTAAGCAGCCCGCATGCCAGTCATGTAAATGCAGCACAGTCGGCATAGGCACTCTACCAGAAACTAATGCTGTCGCGACGCTCGCGCAAAGGAAAGCAAACTTAGTCGCATCGTCGGCGAAAGGACGCTCGGCACTGCCTTGGCTATAAATCTGCCCAGGTACGGATTGCCATAATGCATGTTCGAGCAGATAAATCATCGCCTCTGGCACATGGGGATGGGGCATGGAAAACAAATGCACCCGCTCCAATCGACCACCAAAGGCCACAGTTAACTCACCCAGATCTTGGGGTTGATTCGCTACCGCAGTCAAAAAGCCATAGCTTGGCATGATCACATCGGCGCACAAATCAACACCCGCCAGAGCGGCAGGTAAATCACGGATGACATCCGCCATACCGCCAACCTTAGCGCCCGCAAGGGCACCGTTTTCAGCCGCGACCATCAAAATGCGTTGTTTCAATTAATTGGATACTCCCGCTACTTCAACTGTGCAGCTTTTATTAAGCTGCCTATACCTAAGCCATTTTTACTTTAATGATCAGTTTACTTTAATGATCAAAGCACTATTCATAGCCTACAGGCAAACCTAGCATGTCACGGGTCACTAAGGTGACGCCTTTTTCCGACACCCTAAAGCCTTTAGCTCTGTCGTGATCATGGTTATAACCTATCACCATGCCTTCGGGAATAATGCAGCCACGGTCAAGTATCGCATTCTTGATTTTGCAATGGCGCAGCACGACTACATCGGGTAGCACTACTGAATCTTCAACTAACGAATAAGAACAAACGCGCACTTCGTTAAACAATACACTACGGCGCACTGTCGCCCCCGAAATAATACAACCGCCCGAAACAATCGAGTCCAACGCCATACCGCGTCTATCATCGTCATCAAACACAAATTTAGCGGGTGGTAATTGTTCTTGGAAAGTCCAAATTGGCCATTTCGCATCGTACAAATTCAGTGCTGGCGTAGGCGATAACAGTTCCATATTCGCTTGCCAGAAAGAGTCTAGCGTACCCACATCGCGCCAATAGGCTTGCTCGTTCGGGAAAGCGCTCTTAAAGGGATAGGCGAACACATTATGTTTTTCGATGATCGCAGGAATAATATCCTTACCAAAATCGCGATCTGAGCTTTCGTTTAAGGCATCTTTCTTGAGCTGGTCAAACAAAAACTCTGTGTTAAACACATAGTTGCCCATAGATGCTAAACACATTTCAGGATTACCCGGAGAATGCTTAGGTTGCAGCGGCTTTTCTTCAAAGCCTAAAATGCGCATCTCTTCATCGACTTCCATCACCCCAAACGAACCCGCAGCTTCGGCAATCGGCACTTCAAGGCAAGAGACAGTCATATCTGCACCCGACTCGGCATGGGCAGCTAATAACCCAGCATAATCCATGCGATACACGTGATCGCCAGACAACACCATCACGTATTTAGGCAGCTCGTGGCGAATGATATCGATATTTTGAAATACCGCATCGGCCGTGCCTTGGTACCAGTTTTCCGAATAGCGTTGTGAAGCGGGTAAAATCTCCACCGACTCGCCCAGCTCCTTCTTAAAATGGCCCCAACCGCGCATCACATGGCGGATCAAAGAATGCGACTTGTACTGAGTCACAACCCCGACACGACGAATACCCGAGTTAATACAATTTGAGAGCGGGAAATCGATAATACGAAACTTACCACCGAAATACAGTGCAGGTTTAGCACGCCAATCCGTGAGTTCATGCAAGCGAGACCCGCGCCCACCAGCTAAAATCAACGCATAGGTTTCACGAGTTAAATTACTGATATAACGAACATTAGACATAGGCTCTTACTCCGAAATCGGCAAACTGATTGCCCATAAATGGCTTATCGATACGGCAGATACTGCCGTACTCCCCTGAGTATTTCTCACTTGCATTCCCCATTCCTTCCATTGATTACTGCATTCCTTTCAAACACTTATACTCAACCGCTATAACAAGACTTATAACCCAGAGCCCAGCCCTTACAGTTTCCAAATTTCATCGCGATAACCTGCGATCGTCACATCACTCGAAAAACGTCCGCTGGCGGCGGTATTGCGAATACTCATCTGCGTCCACACCTGCGGATCTTTATAGGCCCGCGCCACGGCTTCTTGCACGACTCGGTAACTGTCAAAGTCGGCGGCCGTCATCCATTGATCGTCGCTGCTTTCGATGGCGGCAATAATGGGATCGAAAATCCCCGGCTCAAGCAGATTGAAGTGACCACTTTTGAGTAACTTCATCACCTCAGATAACGCCGGTGAATCGTCAATAATGCTGCGCGGATGATAATGGTTACGTACCTGCGAGACCTGCTCCGCATTGAGTCCAAACAGGAAGAAGTTCTCAGAGCCCACTTCCTCTAACATCTCGATATTGGCGCCATCCATAGTGCCGATTGTCAGGGCGCCGTTCATCATGAACTTCATATTGCCCGTGCCCGATGCCTCTTTGCCCGCGGTTGAAATTTGCTCGGACAAATCAGTCCCCGGACAGATTTTTTCCATGGCGCTGACGTTGTAGTTTGGTAAGAAAGCAAAGCGTAGGTAAGGCGTCACCATAGGATCGGAATTGACCATATGAGCAACATTGCTGGCGAGCTTGATGATCAACTTAGCCATAAAGTAACCGGGCGCCGCTTTACCGCCGATCAATACACAACGTGGCACCATGTTTTCGGTGTGGCCTTGCTGGATCTGATGATAGAGATGAATCACATGCAATATGTTGAGTAACTGACGTTTATATTCGTGAATACGCTTCACTTGCACGTCAAACAGCATAGCCGGATCGAACTCAACTCCACATTCCTTAACAATCATCTTAGCCAGCAAAGCCTTGTTGGCTTGCTTCACATCACGCCATTTTTGGATAAACGCATTGTCCTGTGTGAGGGCATTGAGCGCCGTTAACTGGCTTAAGTCTGTCACCCATTCTTGACCTAAATGGGCGGTCAGTAACTTAGCTAAGGCAGGGTTACAATGGGCAAGCCAACGTCTTGGCGTCACACCATTAGTGCGGTTATTAAACTTATGCGGCCACAACTCATAGAAATCCTTAAACAACCCAGATTTGAGTAGTTGCGTGTGTAAACCCGCGACACCGTTGACCGAGAAACTCGCCACAATCGCCAAATACGCCATACGCACATGGGGATGTGGACCATCTTGAATAATTGACATACTCGCCAATTTCTCACTATTTCCTGGCCAATGGTGGGCGACTATATCTAAGTAACGGGCGTTGATTTCATAAATGATTTCTAAGATGCGTGGCAGCATTTGCGCCATCATACGCACGGGCCAACGCTCTAGTGCTTCAGGCAACAGGGTATGGTTAGTGTAAGCCATGGTCTGACTGGTAATAGCCCATGCACTGTCCCATTCCAAACTGTATTCGTCGATCAATAACCGCATCAACTCAGGCACGGCAATGCTAGGGTGAGTGTCATTCAACTGCATGACATTTTTAGCGGCAAACTGCGTAAAATCATGACCATGACGACTCACCCAACGTTTGAGTAAATCCTGCAAGCTAGCGGAGGATAAAAAGTATTGCTGACGTAATCGCAGCTCTTTGCCGTTCTCGCTCGCATCATTTGGATAGAGCACCATAGTGATCTGCTCGGCCAAGTTTTTACGGGCCACGGCTTCCGTGTAGTCGCCTTGGTTAAACTCAGCTAAATCAAAATCATCGGTCGCTTCAGCCTTCCACAATCTCAGGGTATTTACCCGCCCATTGCGATAACCGGGAACTGGCATGTCATAGGCGACGGCGAGCACATCTTGGGTTTCAACCCAAATAATGTGCCGACGGCCTTGTTTATCGACATAGGATTCAGTGTGGCCAAAAAAAGGCACAATCACGTTGTGGGTAGGGACACGCACTTCCCACGGATTGCCTTCGCGCAACCAACGGTCAGGGCGTTCAACTTGGTAACCGTCGACTATCTTCTGGGCGAACATGCCATATTCGTAACGTATGCCATAGCCTGTCACTGATAAGTCCATGCTGGCGCAGCTATCGAGGAAACACGCGGCTAATCGACCTAGGCCGCCGTTGCCTAAACCGGCATCATGTTCGGCCTCTTCTAACTCTTCTAACGATACGGCATAGTTGCTCAAGGCATCACGGCTATCTTGTTGCAAATCTAAACTCAGTAGTGCATTACCTAGTGCACGGCCCATCAAAAATTCAAGGGATAAATACGCCACTTGCTTGCGCTTAAAATGGCTGTCATCCACTCGAGTCTGACGCCAATTATCTAGCATCTGTTCTTTCACGCTGTAAGCTAACGCTTGAAATAATTCGCAGCTCACGCCTTCGCCACGGCTGAGTCCATAACGTAAATGGCGCTCAAAGGAAGCGGGCAAAGCATCGCAGGGTTCACAAGGCTCAGCGGCTTTAGACTTAGTCTGACGCTTAGCGGGCGCCTTCTTGCTCGCTGCTTTTGACTGAGCTAGTGTTACTGGTTTTTCGCTGGTATTGGGGCTCAGCTCGCTTTTGTCACTCATAGTTAATTCCTTCATTTCCTATAAAATCAGCATGAAAAAGCATGAGACTACGATCTTGCAGTAAGTATCGCGTCGCAGAGATCTGAACATCCAGCGGCTCAGTTTGGGTATGAATAAGGCATTGCCACGGACTCAAGTGCTCGAAAGTCGGCAGGGTAAAAGCGAGAGGATTGTCGTCGGCATTAACCATCAACAGCAAAGCTTGCTGCTTGCCTTGATCTTCTAAATCACCGGAAAGCACCACAGACAAACTGCGGCACATAGATTCGGTCCACAAGCTCTTGGTCATTTGTTCACCTTGGCGACTAAACCAATCTAATCGAGTACCAATATCGGCTAAGGATTCAGCCAATAACTGTTCGTGAATGAAGCGCTTAGCACATAACAGCGGGAAACGTTTCCGCAGGGCAATAAGCTGTTGAGTAAAGGCCAACAGCTCAGTGTCCATGCCCTTTGCCGACCAATCAAACCAGTTCAGTTCATTGTCTTGGCAATAGGCATTATTGTTGCCTTGCTGAGTGCGGCCTGTCTCATCACCGCTCAACAACATAGGCACACCTTGAGATAAAAATAGCGTAGTCAATAAGTTACGTTGTTGACGACTGCGAAGTTCTAGAATTGAGCTATCTTCGGTTTCCCCTTCAATCCCATAATGATGGCTGAAGTTTTCTTGGTGACCATCGCGGTTATCCTCCCCATTTGCCAAGTTATGGCGCTGGGTATAACTCACTAAGTCTTTAAGGGTAAAACCGTCGTGACTGGTTAAAAAATTAAGACTGGTCGCAGGTGGACGGCCACTGTGCTCAAAAAAATCCCCCGAGCCGTGAAAACGCCGAGCAAATTCGGGCAACATGCTGTGATCGCCGCGCCAAAAGCGGCGCATAGTGTCTCTATATCTGTCGTTCCATTCACTAAAAGCCACGGGGAAATTGCCCAATTGATAACCGCCAGGGCCAATATCCCAAGGCTCAGCAATTAATTTCACTCGGCACAAAACAGGGTCTTGCAACAGCGCATCGAAGAAACCTGAGCCGGGATCAAAACCATAGGCTTCGCGACCTAAGCAAGCCGCCAAGTCGAAGCGAAACCCATCGACGCCCATGATTTCTACCCAATAACGCAGCGAATCTAGTACGAGCTGTAACATACGTGGATGATTGATATTTAAGGTGTTTCCGCAACCCGTATCATTAATATAAAAACGCTTATCATTCGGATGCAGACGGTAATAACTGAGATTATCTATGCCACGAAAACTAAAGGTCGGCCCAAGTCGACTCCCCTCGGCGCTGTGGTTATAGACCACATCGAGGATCACTTCGATACCTGCGCCGTGAAGTGCATCCACCATGGCCCGAAACTCACCAATGTTGTCGGATGATAGATAACTCGGCTCAGGGGCAAAAAAACCGATACTGTTGTAACCCCAATAGTTAGTGAGCTTTTTCTCGAGCAAAAATGGCTCAGTGAAAAAGGCCTGTACAGGAAGTAACTCGACACACGTCACCCCAAGTTCGGCCAAATAATCGATAGCCGGCTGAGTCGCTAAGCCCGCAAAGGTGGCACGTTTATGGGGTTCAATCTCAGGATGCACCGCCGTAAAGCCTTTAACATGCATCTCATAAATGATACTGCGCTCTAGAGGTTTGGGCTGAAACCTCGTCGCAAGGGGCTGAATCGACTGCTTGGCAGCTATCTCGATTAATGGACGAATGTCCACGACCTTGCATTTTGGCACATAGGCAGCGTTATCTAACTTGCTGAAAGATAAGTCTTCATCCATGTGGTTCAGCTCGTAACCATAGTTAGACTCATGGTCGCAATATTCACCGACGAGCTGGCGCGCATAGGGGTCGAGCAATAATTTATTGGGGTTAAATCTGTGACCAAGCTGAGGCTCATAGGAGCCATAAACGCGATAACCGTAGAGTTGCCCCGCCTTAAGCCCTTGCACAAACACATGCCAGATTTGCTGGGTTTGTTCAGTTAACGCAATACGCGCGACTTCTTGCTCGCCATTGTCATCAAATAAACATAACTCAACCGCTGTGGCGTTAGCTGAAAATAACGCAAAATTGACGCCATCGCCCTCAACATTAGCACCGAGCGGAAAAGGCTCACCTACCCCTAACGCCCATTTTTCGCTTTGAAATGGGTGTTTTTTAGCGTCAGGGTTGAGCTTGATATCATCAGCCGTGGGCTTTTGCATGCTAGTTCGCCTCAGCCAATCCGGTTAACGCAGGCCCTATCACTAGGCAACCCAAGGGTGGCACAGTGATCAGCGCGCTCTGCGCCATTCCTTGCCACGACAGCGGCTCAGCAACCACAGTGCCCGCATTACCTTGATTACTGCCACCATAAATCTGGCTATCGCTATTAAGATATTCGCGGTAATCCCCCGCCAAAGGCAAACCAATACGGAACCCAGTGTGCAATTGAGGCGTCATGTTGATGACAAACACTAACGGCGCATCACCTGCTAAACCGTAACGCACAAAGGTAAAGATGCTGTCGCGGCTATTCTCACAATCTAGCCAACTAAATCCTGCGCCCTCGTAATCCTGAACCGATAAGGCTGGCATTTTTTGATATAAGTGATTGAGATCTTTAAGCCAACGCTGGACGCCTTGGTGCGGCTCGTAAGCCAATAAGTGCCAATCTAAACTCTGGTTATGGTTCCACTCATTTCGCTGACCAAACTCGCAGCCCATAAAGAGTAATTTCTTACCTGGATGCCCCCACATAAAACCATAATAAGCACGCAGAGTTGCAAATTTCTGCCAATCATCACCGGGAATTTTATGCAGCAACGAGCCCTTGCCGTGGACCACTTCATCGTGACTCACGGACAACATAAATTGCTCGGTATAAGCGTACATCAAACTGAAGGTCAATTGATGATGGTGGAATTGGCGGTAAAGCGGATCACGGCCTAAGTAGCTTAAGCTGTCGTTCATCCAGCCCATATTCCATTTAAAGCCAAAGCCGAGACCTTGCTGATCCGTCGGCTTAGTCACCCCCGCAAAGGCGGTGGACTCTTCGGCAATCATGCAAATGCCGGGGAAAGCTTGGTACAAGCGTTGATTCAAAATTTGTAAGAAACTGATGGCCTCGAGATTCTCCCGTCCACCATAGGCATTAGGCAGCCATTGGCCCGGCTCGCGGCTGTAATCGAGATACAACATAGAAGACACGGCATCGAGACGCAGGCCATCAAAATGAAACTCCCGCAGCCAATAACAAGCATTACTCAACAAGAAGCTGCGCACTTCACCGCGATCATAGTTATAAATTAGGGTATCCCAATCGGGATGTGTACCCTTGCGAGGATCTTCATGCTCATACAGACAAGTGCCATCGAAACGCACTAAGCCGTGGGGATCCTTAGGGAAATGCGCCGACACCCAATCGAGGATAATACCAAGCCCCGCCTGATGGCAGGCATCCACAAAGGCCTTTAACCCATTGGCATCGCCAAATCTGTGGGTCGGCGCATAGAGACCCACAGGCTGATATCCCCACGAACCATCAAAGGGAAACTCGCTGATCGGCATCAGTTCGATGTGGGTAAAGCCTTGCTCCTTCACATAGGGAATAAGCTGTTCAATCAAGTCTTGATAATCAAGATATTGCTCGCCTTGCTCTCCCTTACGACGCCACGAACCTAAGTGCACTTCGTAGGCCGACATGGGCGCTTTATGCCAAGCAGTCGCCGCTCGCTTACTCATCCAAGCGGTATCATTCCAGCTATGGTGAGCTTTTTGGGGCACGATAGAAGCATTGTGGGGCGCGCATTCCATTTGGGTTGCCATAGGATCGGATTTAGTATGGCGCTCACCATTTTGATAAACCAAATCAAACTTATAGTGTGCACCTTCAGCCACATTGGGTAAAAATAGCTCCCATAAACCATTGGCAATATGTTGGCGCATCACATGGCGAGTATCGTCCCAATGGTTAAAATCTCCCACCACTGAAACCCGCTTAGCATTGGGTGCCCACACACACAAATGCACACCTTCGACGCCTTGGGTTTGACGCCAGTTGGCCCCCAAAAATTCATAGGCGCGCTCGGCGCTGCCTTCACCAAACAGGTAAATATCGTCACTATTGAGCAGGGAATCAAACTGATAAGGGTCGACTATATCTAACTGACACAGGGGATATTCCACCCGTAGCAAGTAGAGAAACGGCTTGACGCGTCGTCCCAGAGTGCCGGCGAACAGTCCCTGCTCGTTGACTTTGTCCAGACTCGCTACTTTGCGGCCATCTTTAATGCTGATCACATCTACACTGAGGGCATTGCGTAAAAAACAACGAACAATTAATGCCTTACCCTCGTTGTCACTGTGCATACCCAAGAGCGAAAAAACATCAGTGTATTGACCATTAAGTAGGGCGACGTCGGCACCATCGTAGAAATAGGCATTGGCTTGAGTCATCATTTTTCTTCCGTTTATCAGTCAATTAAACTTGCAAATTGGCACTCTTTACCCACATCCCCCCTAATAATCTCATCTTTAGGGATGGCATAATGTGGTGCGACTTAGGCAGCCTTTCGCTGGTGCTAGATTTAGCTCGGTAGCTGTCTCGCCACAGCGATATTTTGTAATCGCTGCAGTATCTCTGGCGAAGTCGACACTTGCGTTAAATTCAGCGGCAGGCGACGCTGCCAATTTGGATATTCGAGCCAAGTACCGGGAATGTTCACCGCATGGCGATCGGCTAATAAATCGCACAGTTGCACGCTGTATAGCGCACTATTGCCGCGAGCTCCTAAGGTCATCCAAGCCGTGAGTAAGGTTTGAATATCGAGTTCGGCTATCGTCACATCGGCTAACAGACCTTGAGCGACTAACAGTGAAATGAGTTGCTGCTTTTCATGTTCACGCCCCGCGAGCGCCTCGCCTAGCTGCTCGTCAGTTTCAAACAGGGATAACTGTCGACGCAGGTGTAAATCGCTGCCACACCACCAAGCCACTAAAGTCGGCACATCGTGGTTCGCCAGCATCATTAAGCTTTGGGACTTATATTGATCCGGTGATTTAAAGCCTTGATGGTCTTTGCAGAAATAGAACAACTCGTTGGAATAAATGCCAGAAGTGTAGAGACGATGAATAATGTCAGGTGGCACCAGTCCTAAATCTTCGCCAATCACCACACAGCGAGCACGTTGGCTCTCAAGGCAAACGATGGCAAGCAAGGTTTCGACGGGATAATACACATAGGCACCGTGACCGAGTTGCTTATCCAGCGGCCACCACCAGAGTCGCAGTAAGCCCATCACATGATCGATACGCAAGGCACCACAGCTTTCCATATTGGCTCGGATCAAGGCGATAAAATGGCTGAAATTATGTTGTTTTAACTTCACCGGATCGAGTGGCGTTAAACCCCAATTTTGTCCTTGGGGTGCAAAGGGATCGGGCGGTGCACCTATGCTGGCATTCAAACAAAACTGCTCGGCATTGGCCTGCACTTCACTGCCGTGCAGCGCTGCACCAACGGCCAAATCACGGATCAATCCCAACCCCATCCCCACCTCTTTAGCTTTTAGCTGACAGAGGTGTAACTGCTTTTCAGCAACAAATTGCAGGTAAAGATAGAAACCTTCCTCTTGCACAAACGCTTTAGGACTACGTAAATATTCCGCTTGAGCAAACTCTTGTAGCCCACTGCCCTGCTCACGTACAAACTCATGGAATCTTTGCGCTCTGGGCGTGTCGTTCGCCAGATGCGTATCACAAAAAACGCGATATAACTGCTCAAAGGCACGGTATTTCAGCTCACTGACTTTTGGATAATCGAGCCAATTATCACGATTCAGTAAGGCGATAGCCTCTACCCAAGTAGCGCTTAAAAATTCAGTGGCAAGAGCTTGGTATTCAGGAACGCTTTGTAATTGAATATAAAGAGGATTAAGTCTGCGGCGATCGCACGGACTATAGGGACTCGGATGCTCTGGCGCCGCGATATCGAGGGCATGCAAGGGATTGAGTTGAATAAAATCCGCGCCCTGCGCCGCCACCAGTCCGATCAGTTGTTCTAAATCACCAAAGTCGCCAATGCCCCATTGGCTCTCACTGCGCAAACTGTAGAGTTGAACGCTGATCCCCCAAGGTTTATGGCGTTTACCTTGGGCGACAGCCGTGAGTACGCCTTGGTAGGCGGCCCGCGGCGCCACCATTAAGGTGCCAGAGAACAAAGTGCTGATATCAGCTTCTGCCGTCACACTGCTCTCTAGCGCCAAGCTTGCCGCTTGTGCACTTGTCGATAGGGCATGTTTTAAGCTTAAGGCTATGCGATGAAAGCCCAAACCTAACATAGATAAATCACTCGCATTTTTGTCGGCTGCATGCGCAAATGAGTCTTGGTTTTTTGTAAATGCAGGGTTGTTAGTGAACTCTTGGCTGCTCAGGAAATAGGACGCTAAATTCACCGCTTCAGTCTCGGCGGGCATTAAGTTGTCAGGGGAAGCTTGGGTCTTGGCCTCAGCTAAATCGAGGCGTGCGAATCCCAGTTGCGTAAGATCAAGGCGATAGTGTAGATAAAGCGTTTGTTCAATGCGGTAATCGCCAATGGACTTAAGCGCCGAGAAAGGCACATCGAATACGATGGACTCACCCTGTTCACATTCAATCGCCACACTCAGATCTGAGGTGTAGGTTTCCGGTAAACAAAGGCTTATCCAAGGTTCATCCACAAAACACCAATGGAATTCAGGTAGCACCTGAGTCCAAGGACGGGCATCCAGTAGATCAATTTGCGACGCTATCAGTGCTTCGGTCAATACCGCATCGACACAGGTCAGCCCAGCATCACTCGATAACGCTTCTGTAGCAGAAGCATCAATGGCAGTCCCTGCCACGCTGTTTTTTTCCTGTAACATACAGGTCAAGATACCTTGCCTGTCTACCTCGGAAATATGGATATTTTGGCCAAAACAATCAGTAAATTCTGCTCCAACTCCCCGCAAATACAGCAACTTTTCCAGCCCCATATTTTGTCGCCCCCGCGACCGCTCATCCATAGCTTTAGATATACAGTAACCATGCCAACGAAAAGTAACAAGAAGATGACATAAATATTTCAGAGAAATAACAAAAAACATTTTCAAAAAATCAGTAACTTACTAGAAGCACTCAGTTAAGTTGGCGCTCAGTAGCTATCAGGATATAAAGAGTGGAATGCACTAAATTGGGGCATGCGTTCAGCAAGAGGGCAAGCATGGCTCCTAAAGCATGCAATAAGTGAAGAGCAAAGGGATAGAAATAACATGACAAGCGTAAGTCATTTTTATGTCATTGTGTTCAGACTAATACTAACAAATACGTCAAGTTACATATTAACCACAGATATCAGTGCAACACTTTGTATCAATTGTGTTTTATAACTTGAACAGCCTATCTCTCCTCTGTCAACATCTCGTCTCGCTACAGCATAGAAACATAATAACAACATTAAATTCATGGAACCTGATATGCCCTCACATATACGCCAGTGGCTCAAGCCCATGGAATGCTAAAGCAAAAACACCCCAATGATGATTGAGAATAAGGATATGAAATGAAGAAGTTATCAGGATTACTATTTGTCGGCTGCATTGCCTTGACGGGTTGTGAAGGAAGTACAGATGGTGATTTAACGCCGACGCCACCGACGCCCGATCCCACTCCGCCAGCCTTAGCTGCGGATGTGTGTTATTTAATGAAAACCACGAAAGGCGATATCACACTTGCCATTGACTTAACTAACATGCCAATCACAGGTAAAAACTTTAAGCAGTATGTTGATAAGTCATTCTATAACGGCACCTTATTCCATAGAACCGTTAATAACTTTATGATCCAAGGCGGCGGTTTTACCACTGGGCTCAAAAGCAAACCAGGCGATGCCCCCATCAAGAATGAAGCCGCTGTCGGTATTAGCAACAAACGTGGCACTATCTCCATGGCTCGCACGGATGATCCTAACTCTGCAACATCACAGTTCTTTATCAATGTGTTAGATAATCCACATTTGGATGCGTCTGCGAGTAATTATGGTTATGCCGTATTTGGCAAAGTGGTCGACGGCATGGATGTGGCGGATCAAATCAGCATAGTACCGACAAAAAACAGCGGTGGTTTTGCTAATACGCCAGTGCAAGAAATCCTGATTAACTCTGTTGCTAAAACAAGCTGCCCTGCTGCTTAAGCATCTAAAAGACGCACAGCTAAACGACATCTAACTAAAAAGCAAAAAAGCACTGAAGATTCAGTGCTTTTTCATTTTAAAATCTAATCGATTTTAACGTCTAATCAATTTAAAGCATGAGCTAAACGATTACTCATCCCCTTGGATCTTCCCCACCAAGAGCATAGGCGCCGCATCAATTTTATCGGCGTCCATCATAGTCGCTATACGCTCAACGGCTGAGAGCAATTGACTCTGCTCCCATTCTTCAAGATTCTGATAACGCTTAATAAAATGATCCTGTAGCGGTTTAGGTGAGTCCTGTAACAGCGCTCGGCCCGCATCGCTAAGGTATAAATGCACCTTACGTTTGTCAGTCTCACTGCGCAGACGGATCACTAAACCACGGCCCTCGAGTCGATCGATAATGGTCGTCACAGTTGCAGGGCTCAGCGTAATTTCTTTCGCCACGGTTTTAGCCAATGGCGCATCCAATTGGGCGATTTTCTGCATCACCATCAATTGCGGCCCAGTTAAACCTGAGTGTTTGTTCAGTTGGCGAGAATGAATGTCGATAGCGCGTATCACTCGGCGCAGCGAAATAAGCAGTTGTTCGTACTTTTCCATCGTTCTTTTCATTCTCCCCATTCTAAGCAACGAGTGCACCTTACCAGAAAGCGCGACTGAACTCACCAAGAGGAGGCACTTTTATGGTAAAAGTCCCTTAGATTACAACATGAATTGACGCGATACTGACAACACTAGACGCTCGTCACTGGTATCTAAGTTCATGCTGGTATCTTCGGCGGCAAGACTGAAATCAAAGCCACTCCAACTGGTCAGATAGGCGATACGGAAATGATTAAAGGATTTGCCACCATCCCATGACCATTTATCTTCATCGAGTGATGTCGAGCGATCGACACTAAAGCGAATATCATGTCCTTCAGCGACACTGACAGTATGGCCAAGCAACATAGTGTAATGCTCACCACCCAAACCAAAGTAATCCCATGTATAGGTCAACTTAGCCTCAGAGTGACCCAGTGAACTATCATATCCTAACTTGCTATACAGCTCAGGATAGTTGTACTCATCGGAAAACGACTCGCCGTGGTAAGTGTAATAAGCCAGTCCGACATCGAAACTCAGTTGCTCATTGAGCTGATAAAATTTACCCGCATAGGCATCGAGTTCCAACCAAGTACTGTCGTTCCCCCCAAAGTCGACGTTCGACGTAAACCCACCCACATACCATCCCGAATCAAAACCGTAATCTAGACTGCCTTGCAGTGCTGGGCCGCTATCCGTTTGGCTGACACCGTTAAAAGTGTAATCCGAAGTTGCCGTCACAGTGGCCGATAATCCGGCATTGGCCGCTGTTGACATCAATAACAACCCTCCAGCGACAAGATAAAAACATTTTGATTTCATTATTAATTTTTCCATTAGTTGGCTAGCTCAATTTTAGTAAAGTCGATTTTGTTCTCTTTTGGCGAGCGCTCAATGGCACGAACAGTTTGCAATTGCGTCATCATGATGTAACCAAAACAGCTAAAGATCAGGCCCTGTGCGATTGCACCAACCCATTGAATTTGAAGAAAGTCTAATTGAAAGAGTAATGTCAGACTGCAGAGCAAGACTAAGTTAAAACTGACATATTTAAACTTGCCTAACCGCTCAATGGTCAAATTAAGATTATCGGTATAGAGGCGCACCAATGAGTCGAGTGAATTGATTACAAAGGTAATTCCCACAATCACCATCGCCAGATTATAGAAGCCCGAGGTATCTAAGCCATTGGCGCTGTAGTAATAAAGTACAGTGAACCAAATCGCGATGGGGATAGACGGAAACACCATCATGGCCAACAGCACTTGGTAGGTTTTCATGCCGCCGACAAAGCGTGAAGTAAATTGACCGATCATAATGCTCCACGCAAACCACCAGAACAGATAAAACTCATGGTAGTCGTTGATGGGTAACACAAAATGTTGAATATTGCCGAAGTAGTCACCCAGCATGGCAAAGGTCGTAAAGAACTCGCCCACACTCGAGTCAGCCGATAAAAATGCACTGGCCCACATCATGGCAATCAAGCCTAAAAACAACCAAGTGCTAGCCAGACTCAAGATACGCACATAACGTATGCTAGTGCTGGAATACACAGCCGCGGCGATCACCATAAATACGATTAAATAGAAGCTACCGACTATAGTTTCGCCATCACCTAATTCGGGTAAATACCAAGGTAAATTGCTCAATAGCAAATAGGCGGTAAAGGCGCAGGTGCCAATAATTACGATATTATTGATGAACTTAACCCAAGGAATATCGAAGAATCTCACCCTAGGCTCGATGACACAAAAATAGAAACAGGTTAAAAAGTAGAAGCTCCAAATCAAGAAGGCCCAGAAGCCAAACTCAATCGCCAGCGGATTACTAAAGCCGTATTCAGGACTCGCCGCCACATTGGCGTAACCCGCAAACTCGGTGAGCGGAAACATGAGCAAGCCAACATCAAGGCCTGAGGTAAACAGAATCGCGATAAAGGTAAAAGTACGCACAGGCGTCACGCCGATACAACGAATATTGCCCCAACGGTAAATCACAAACGCAATCGCGGTAAAAGTGAACAGTATCCCTGCGGATAATAACCAAGTCATAATGAGCACTCAGTCCCAGTCGATACTGGGTATAAGTCGGCATCTGGATATAAACCCATAAAATGTAACTCCATGTTTTTATTTAATAATAAAAACTGAACCATTTTTAAAGGCAACGTTCTGCCCTCAAGCCTTAAATATCGCTACTTAAAAACACTCCGCGATAGTTAAACCCTGATAGATGATCAGTCGTGAAAGCGGTCATTTGCACACTCACTGCGGGCTAACCGACCCTTTAGACAAAATGAATCATGACTCTTTTGAGTCATCAATTAATGAGTCATTTCAAAATTGAAGCTGCCAGTCCATCGATAAGACGGACCGAGCAGGCACTTATGGCGTTAACTTGCGCCGTTAACTTGTCGCAGTACTTCTTTGTGTAGTTTGCCAAGCGTTGGCAACCACAACGGCACAGTCCGCTGGCGCTAACATCTCAGCCTCTAAAATCATATCCGCGGCGCGCTCAGCCAACATTATGGTCGGCGCGTTCAAATTGCCGTTCGGGATAGTAGGGAAAATAGAAGAATCCACCACCCGTAAATTCTGCAAGCCATGCACGCGGGTTTCGGGATCCACCACCGCCATCGCATCCGTGCCCATCTTGCACGAGCAAGAAGGATGATAAGCACTCTCAACCGATTGACGCACAAAGGCATCGATTTGCGCATCGGTTTGCACTTGTGTGCCGGGTTGAATTTCCTCACCACGATACTCATCGAATGGCGCTTGATTGATGATCTCACGAGTCAAACGCACGCAGGCCCTAAAGCCTTCAATATCATCGGGATGCTGTAAATAATTGAACTGAATTTTGGGCGGCGCTTTAGGATCTGCCGACACTAAGGTCACGGCACCACAACTCTTAGGCTTGTTATGGCCTACATGTACCTGAAACCCATGACCCGCAAAGGCTTCTTTGCCATCGTAACGCATAGCCGCAGGTAAAAAGTGGTACTGTAAATCTGGCCATTCCAGACCCGCTTTTGAGCGAATAAAACCACAGGACTCGAAGTGATTCGTGGCCCCTAAACCGGATCTATCTAAAATCCACCGAGCACCGATTAAGAACTTGCTGAAAGGATCTAACTTGCCATTGAGTGAAATCGGTTTAAGGCATTTGAATTGGAAATAAAACTCTAAATGATCCTGTAAATTCTGACCAACACCGGGCAACTCATGTTGTAACTCGACCCCTGCATCGGCCAATACTTGGGGATCGCCAATGCCTGATAATTGCAGTAAATGCGGCGAACCTATTGAGCCAGCAGCTAAAATCACGTCTTTGTTACAACGAATATCTTCAACTTTACCTTTGTGTTCAATGCGAACGCCAACAGCCGTTTGTCCTTCCAATAACACTTTATGCACTAAAGCGTGGGTCACAACCGTGAGGTTACGTCTGGCCATCGCTGGGCGTAAATAGGCATTGGCGGTTGACCAGCGTACGCCTTTTTTGACCGTCATGTGCATAGGGCCAAAACCTTCTTGCTGCGCCGCATTATAATCGGCGGTCGATAAATACCCCGCCGCAATGCCCGCATCCACAAAGGCTTGATATAAAGGATTCTGCATCTGATTACCGTTATTCACCCCTAACGGCCCTGACTCACCGCGATACTCATCACCACCAAAGGCCCAGGTTTCCGCCTTCTTAAAGTACGGTAAGCAGTGGCTGTAATCCCAATCGGTCGCCCCTTGCGCCTGCCACTCATCAAAGTCCCTGGCATGACCACGGACATACACCATGCCGTTGATCGAGGATGAACCGCCAAGCACCTTGCCCCGAGGGCAATGCATCTTGCGATTATCTAAATATGGCTCAGGCTCAGTTTCAAACTGCCAAGCATATTTAGGGCTGTTCATCGGAATTGATAACGCCGTCGGCATTTGAATAAAGATGCTCTTATCGCTACCACCGGTTTCTAATAACAGCACTTCGTTTTTAGGATCCTTTGACAAGCGATTGGCGAGCACACAACCCGCTGATCCTGCACCAACTATGATGTAGTTATAATATTTTTGCTCTAATGACTGAGTCAAAATGCCTCCTTAAAATGGGCTTTCTAAGGGCTGCAGACCCACATAAACGGCTTTAATTTGGGTGTAATGCTTGAGTGTCTCGCTACCGTTTTCACGGCCAATACCCGACAACTTATAGCCACCCACAGGCATTTCGGCTGGCGAGGCGCCATAAGCATTGATCCAGCAAATACCCGCCTGTAACTGATGAATTACCCTATGAGCACGGCTGATATCTTGGGTAAACACCCCAGCGGCTAAGCCCATGGCGGTATTGTTTGCCCGAGCAATCACTTCGGCTTCCTCTTTAAAGGTGAGTACCGACATCACAGGGCCAAAGATTTCCTCTTTACAGATGCGCATCTCGTCGGTGCAATGGGTGAAAATCGTCGGGGCAACAAAGTAACCATTGGGAGCATTTTCCGGCGTTAGTGCTGTGCCACCTGTGAGCAGAGTTGCGCCGTCATCGATACCTTGCTGAATATAATCGAGTACTTTTTGCTGGTGGTCTTTGGAGATCAAGGCGCCAAAGTTAGTCTCTGGCGCCATAGGATCGCCCACCACAATATTGGTTTGAGTACGCATAAGCAGTTTTTCGATAAAGCGTGCATAAACCGACTCATGGACAAACACCCGCGTCCCATTAGTACAGACTTCACCTTGGGTATAGAAGTTACCGAGCATGGCACCTGAAACGGCATTATCGATATCGGCATCGTCAAATACGATAAGCGGTGATTTACCGCCGAGTTCCATAGTGACGTCTTTTAATGAACTTGCCGCCGCGGCCATGACTTTCTTGCCAGTACCGACTTCGCCCGTGAAGGACACTTTGGCAATATCCGGATGCCCCGTTAACCAAGCGCCAACCTTGCCATCGCCCATTACGACATTAAATACGCCATCAGGTAAACCCGCCTCACTTAAGAGTTGCGCTAATTTCAGTGCGCCAAGCGGCGTTTCTTCCGAAGGTTTAAAAATCATCACATTGCCGCTAGCTAAGGCAGGTGCGGCCTTCCAACAGGCGATTTGTAATGGGTAATTCCACGCGCCAATGCCAGCACAAATGCCTAAAGGCTCACGGCGGGTGTAATAAAAATCCCCACCGACTTGCTGCTGCGCACCTTCAAGCCCAGGGGCAATATGGGCGAAAAACTCGATAACATCTGCGCCTGTGACCACATCAACCACTGAGGCTTCTTGCCAAGGTTTACCTGTATCGCACACTTCGATTGCCGCGAGTTCATCATTACGAGCCCGCAATAATGCGACCGCGTTTAACAGAATACGGCTGCGTTCGGTGGCACTCATGGTAGACCAAATAGCAAAGCCTTTTTTGGCGCTATCGATGGCCGCTTGCTGAATTTTTTCATCGGCCACTTGCACTCGATACGCCAATTGCCCCGTGGCAGGATTGACGACGTCGAAGGTTTCGCCGCTGTCGTTAGCGAGCAACTGACCCGCAATAAAGTTGTACTGAACTTCTACTGATACTGACATGTATTAACTCCATGCTGCTTTATCACGTTATGGATAAAGGTTTTACATAATTTTTCGGCCTGAACAAAATCCTGCTCAGGGGTTTCACTTAAGGCGCTGCGTAACCAGAATCCATCGATCATCGCCGCCGTTTGCTCAGCAGCCATCAGGGCAAACTCTTTGGGCAACACGTGCCGAAAGGAAAAATGTAAGTTGCTGTATAAGCGGCGACAATTGATATTCTGCAAACGGGCTAACTGGGGATCGTGGACGGCCTGTGCCCAAAAACTCAGCCAAGTGTGAGTGACATTTCGTGAGCGCTGTAACTCGGTAAAATTCGCTTCAACTATCATCATTAAGCGCTCTGTTGGCGCCAACACTTGTCCTTGGATTCGATTGAGCAACGCCTGCTTTAACTGCTCGAGCAAGTGGCGCAGCGTCGCTTGGATTAAGCCCTGCTTACCACTGAAATAATGACTGATGATCCCCGACGACATCCCCGCCAACTGACTAATGCTGTTGATGGTCGTGTGCTGCAATCCATGCAAGGCAACCGATGCTAATGTCGCATCGATAAGCTGCTGTCTGCGTATCAATTTCATTGCGGCTTTAGGCATAAATACTCAAGGAATAACCACTCTCTCAATACTCTGAACGACGTTAATTGAACGTTCAATTAACAATCATGATAATGATTAGTGATGTAACTATCAACCTAAAATAGCACAGTGACAAAGCTCACAAGTTAGTTATGTAAAAAAGAATTAATGTGTAAAAACAAGTTAAATGTATAGATTTCTTTGACTTACGGCCCTACCACAACCACTGCAGCACGCATAAATTAATATTAGATATCAAACTAATTAATTGGAGTTAATGCTACAAATGAGAGTATTCATGAGGTTTAACCTCTGTTAGATTTAACAATTGAGCCGTCAAACTCTGGATAAGAAAGTGGGATAAAAAGTAAACGAAAAATGCACAGAAATGATGCATCACCAGGGGCGCTAACAACGCTAAAAAAACCATATCGTACGCCAACACTAATACCCGTCATAAAAGTCCGAAATTTAGTTACCCAGTTCCAACTTTAGTGGGAAATTACCCTCAGATAAGCGCCGAACTCGATCAAGCTCACACTTTCACTACCTCCAAATTGGTAGCTTGATCACCAGAAAAGAACACAACTTAATCTTTATAAGCAAATAGGTGGATTTTATGGCTGCTAAATTTTTTATTCCTTCTGTCAACGTATTAGGCCAAGGCGCAGTGGATGATGCTATCGGTGACATCAAAACCTTAGGCTTTAAACACGCACTCATAGTGACAGATAAACCCTTAGTCAAGATTGGCTTAGTGGCTGAAGTGGCCGAAAAACTCGGTCAAAATGGTATTACCTCCACCATCTATGATGGTGTACAACCTAACCCAACCGTGACGAACGTCGAAGCGGGTTTAGCCCTGTTAAAAGCTAACAAGTGTGACTTTGTGATTTCACTCGGCGGCGGCTCACCCCATGATTGTGCCAAGGGTATCGCCCTTGTTGCCACCAACGGTGGCAGCATCAAAGACTACGAAGGGTTAGATCAATCCGCGAAACCACAGTTGCCGTTAGTGGCCATTAATACGACGGCAGGTACTGCCAGTGAAATGACGCGCTTCTGTATCATTACCGACGAAGCCCGCCACATTAAAATGGCGATTGTCGATAAACACACCACGCCTTTGCTGTCGGTCAACGACCCTGAGTTAATGCTGAAAAAGCCTGCGAGCCTAACTGCCGCAACAGGTATGGATGCACTGACTCACGCGGTTGAAGCCTATGTGTCTATTGCAGCGAACCCGATCACCGACGCCTGTGCGATCAAGGCTATGGAATTGATTCAAGCTAACTTAGTCAACGCAGTTGAAAACGGTCAAGACATCAACGCCCGTGAACAAATGGCCTACGCCCAGTTCTTAGCAGGTATGGCGTTTAACAATGCCAGCTTAGGTTATGTGCATGCGATGGCGCACCAATTAGGCGGTTTCTACGATCTGCCCCACGGCGTGTGTAACGCTCTGCTGCTGCCACATGTGCAGGAATACAACGCCCAGGTCGTCCCTGCTCGCTTAAAAGACATTGCCAAGGCTATGGGTGTCGATGTGTCTGCGATGACAGATGAGCAAGGTGCTAGTGCGGCGATAGCGGCAATCAAAAAACTGTCTGTTGCGGTTAAGATCCCAGAAAACCTGACCTTGTTAGGCGTGAAAGCGGAAGATATTCCAACACTTGCGGATAACGCGTTAAAAGATGCCTGTGGATTCACCAATCCAAAACAAGCGACCCATGCGGAGATCTGTCAGATCTTCACTAATGCGCTGTAATTGTGCGCTGTAATCGCCATACCTTACCAATCGCAAGTTAGCACACAACAATCGTGCGCTAACTTGCTGGATAACGACTTATTGTCCTGCTAGTGCGTAAACACGACTTCATCCTCCAATGAATTCGTTTTAGGCTCCAATAGTGCACAGATTATTGCTGCACTATTGGGGCCTTTTTTACACCTGTATCAACAAGATGGTGAGGTAAGTTACTATCTTAAAAATTGAGTAACAAAAACCAACATAAAACTCAGTGTCTATGCACCTTTGCACTGACAAAACACTCACAAATCTGCATATTCAAGAAGAAAGGATCTGAACCTCAAATATTCATAGCAAAATGATATAAAAAACGTGATCTCTGTGGGTTACAGACTGTTACAGATCCGATAAGATGGCCCCAGTTCGCTTTTTCCCTGCAAAAGATGAAGCCAGCTGAGAGGCCCGTTCTAACGAATGGGCCTCTGTCCATTCTACCTTCTGCGTTTCCTCTGCGACAACTTATGCTGCCACTTACTCATATAGCTCCCATCAAAGTTTAATTAACCTATTTACTCCGCTGTTCGCTCTTTTTATCAATAAGACTTACTGACGACCAAGTTGTTGCTTTATTAATCAGTAATTCAGCAAAAGCGAAACTTCACCCAAAACTGAGATCTAGCACAAAGTTATTGGCATAAAACTCATGCTAAATAGAGACATGACAGATTAAGTAAATGGTTAATTTTCATGCAGTAACTATCCTTCTCCGTCAAAAAACATCAAGGCTATATAGACTTAATTAATGATTGACCGAATTCAAAAACGATGCCTATGATGGCAACAATATCCTCGAACAGGTAGGTACGCTATGACTGCAATCACCCATGTATATAACTACACAGTTAGATGTCCACATTACAAAGATCCTGAACATCCCGTTACTTGGTTAAATCATATTGAAATGAACCAGTCCTGTGAGATCGCGTTAAATCGCATCACTAAATGGCACGAGCTTTCTGGGGAAAAAACCTTCGAAACAAATAAGTTTGTGGTTCGTAAAGCCGAAAATGAAGATGCTTACTTCTCAATGCAGAGTGACAGACTCAAAAATGACGGCCATGCCTTAGTCACCTTTAAAATCTTTTTAGACGATTGCTGTGACGATGCGGCGCCAGAAGAAATTATGCAGCACCTGATTGAAGACTATCAACAACGCTTAGCCAAACTCGAATAATCTTTGCAGTATTATTTAGCGACCTTAGACGCCAGTGCGCAAAACGCCACTGGCGTTTTTATTTGTCGAGTTCGATAACTCAACCCGCGACGTCATTTAATGCTCTTAGTTTCACTCACTCGGTTGATACTCGCCCAGAAGCATTGCAACAGCGGCTCAGCAGATAATGTCACCATAGCGTGATTCAGCTCAAGATCTGTTATATTGTCCCGAATGTCATTTAGCACAGTAAAAATGGCAAGGCCCAGTAAATTGAGTTACGAACTTAAATTGAGGATTGGCATCACAATGAATAAAGCGACGCTCATTATTATTCCTTTATTACTCGCTACATCCGCCTGTGCGGATTTAAAGGACGCAGGCCGTGCCATCGGCACAACGACTAAAGAAGTCACCACTGAGATAGGCCACGCGACTCGAGACACGACAAAAGCCATAGGTCATGCTTCACGGGATGCGGTCAAATCGGTAAAAGAGGATTTAACCAAAGACTAATGACAGTGACGCCTAGGCGTCACTGCTCATTTTAAGCATCTTATACATTTAAGCATCACGCATTTTAAGCGCCACGCCCCTTAAGCCGCATTCGCCCGAATACCATGGGGCACAGGCAATCCTTGGGCATTCACATGCACAAACACCATCTTATCTATACTCACCACTGGCGCCTGCGTCATCTTATTACGTACTTGGCAGCTTACGGTAATAGAACTGTGGCCGAGACTCACGAGCTCCAGACCAAACTCAATCACATCCCCTTGATGCGCTGGCGTCATAAAGTTGATTTCAGAAATCAGCTTAGTCACATGGCTCGTGCTCTTCATCTGACAGGCAGCAAAGATGGCGGCCTCCTCGTCTATCCAACTGAGCAACTGACCGCCAAACAGTGTATTTGCTGGATTTAAATGTTCAGGTTTAACTAAACGGCGACTGTAATATTTCATGGCGATGACCTCAATGTGAATGCCAATAATCAGCTTTAATACGCTATAACTTTCCACATTATTCAGAGCATTTTTCAGGCCACTATTGATCGCCATTAAATAACAATGAGATAGCAATAAGCTGCTGTAAAATAATCCGATTATTGCACCAAGTCGTATCAGAGTTGCACCATATTAATCAGCGTAATAGTGAACCAATAAGCAAAAAAATAGCGACTCATAGAGTCGCCAAGCTAAGGCAAGCAAAAACTTACTGGGTAGGAAGTTAAGCCACAAAATTTGACTTAAAAACCCGCACAGCACATGTAGGCGAACTGCACGGGGGACAACAGCTGCAGAGCAGCTAAACACAGGCTTACGGGTAACACTCTTTCATACTCGACTCGAGATTTAGGCTGCAAGGTCGGTAACTCATCACAGTCCGCCCTTGCCCTCTATTTCGAGTTTTTAACCACGCCTCACCACATATATCAATGTAAGGCGTGCTGAGGAGTGATCCACAATCACAATGGATCATCCTAAGCGCTGCTTACTGCTTAAAACTGCTCTTCTTCGGTGGAACCTGTCAGTGCAGTCACTGAAGAATGGCCACCTTGAATAACCGTAGTCACTTGGTCGAAATAACCTGTGCCCACTTCCTGTTGATGCGCCACAAAGGTGTAACCTTTCTTCGCTGCAGCAAACTCAACTTCTTGAACTTTCTCGACATAATGCTTCATACCTTCGCCGCGCGCATAGTCGTAAGCGAGGTCGAACATGTTGTACCACATGTTGTGGATGCCGGCTAAAGTGATGAACTGGTACTTGTAGCCCATGTCTGACAATGCTTGTTGGAAGCGCGCGATAGTGGCGTCGTCCAGATTTTTCTTCCAGTTGAACGAAGGCGAACAGTTGTAAGCAAGCAGCTGATCTGGGTACTGAGCATGAATCGCTTCAGCAAAAACACGCGCTTCTTCAAGATCCGGTTTAGCGGTTTCACACCAAATCAAATCTGCATAAGGGGCATAAGCAAGACCACGAGAGATCGCTTGGTCAAGACCCGCTTTCACACGGTAGAAACCTTCATTGGTGCGCTCGCCAGTCACGAAATCACGATCGTATGGGTCGCAATCTGAAGTTAACAAATCGGCCGCGTTAGCATCGGTACGGGCGATAACTAGTGTATCGACACCGCTCACGTCCGCCGCTAAACGTGCAGCAACCAGCTTTTGTACCGCTTCTTGGGTTGGCACTAATACTTTGCCGCCCATGTGACCACATTTCTTCACTGAAGCTAACTGATCTTCAAAATGAACACCGGCAGCGCCCGCGTCGATCATCGACTTCATCAGTTCGAAGGCATTTAATACACCGCCAAAGCCCGCTTCTGCGTCAGCAATAATTGGCAGAAAGTAATCAACAAACTTTTCATCTTCTGGATTAACGCCATTGCCCCACTGAATTTGGTCGGCGCGACGGAATGAGTTATTGATGCGTGACACCACAGCTGGCACTGAGTTGGCTGGGTATAAAGATTGATCTGGGTACATAGTGCCGGCTAAGTTAGCATCGGCTGCCACTTGCCAACCTGAAAGGTAAATCGCTTCAATACCCGCTTTCGCCTGTTGTACCGCTTGACCACCCGTTAACGCACCCAGTGAATTCACATAGCCTTTTTTAGCGCCACCGTTAACCAATTCCCATAACTTAGCTGCACCGCGCTTAGCGATAGTATTCTCTGGCACGATTGAACCGCGAAGTGCAACCACTTCTTCTGCGGTATAAGGACGACGCACGTGTTTCCAACGTGGGTTTTCAGCCCAATCTCGCTTGATTGCATCAATCTGTTCTTGACGTGAAGTCTGAGTCGTTGCCTTAGTCATAGTGTCGCTCCTTTATCTTTGATGTTGTAGCTATCATGAAACTGCCCCCCAGTTTCACTCTGCTAAATTGTTTGGTTGACGGTAGCCCCGCCACAGCTAAATCTGGTTTACCTAAAACGGTTC
The DNA here is from genome assembly GCF_019345585.1 of Shewanella sp. NKUCC05_KAH. Taxonomy (NCBI): domain Bacteria; kingdom Pseudomonadati; phylum Pseudomonadota; class Gammaproteobacteria; order Alteromonadales; family Shewanellaceae; genus Shewanella; species Shewanella sp. NKUCC05_KAH. The sequence continues at coordinate 243,973 of NZ_JAHKQZ010000003.1, read as the reverse complement.
AAGCAAATGAGTTCATTCTAAGCTGTCAGCATTTCGTAACCGGGTAAGGTTAAGAAATCGACCAGCTCGTCGGAGGTGGTAATGTCTTCAAGCAACACCGCTGCTTGGGTGAATTTGCCATGGGTGAATCTGTCGCTACCCACTTCTTTTTTCACGTTCGACAGCTCTTCAACCAACATGTCTTTAAAGAGTTGTTTGGTAACGAGTTTGCCGTTGGACAGCGACTTACCGTGTTGGATCCATTGCCAAATTGAGGCCCTAGAGATCTCAGCCGTCGCCGCATCTTCCATTAAGCCGTAAATGGGCACACAACCGTTACCGCTGATCCACGCCTCTAAATACTGCAGGGCGATACGAATGTTCAGACGCATCCCTTGTTCAGTGCGCTCACCATCGCAGGTTTTAAGTAACTCACTAGCCAGAATTGGCGCGTCTACATCACGGGTAATATGTAATTGATTACAGTGATCTTGGCCTATGTATTCGTTGAAAATCCCCATAGCGGTGTCGGCAAGGCCAGGGTGCGCTACCCAAGTGCCATCGTGGCCGTTACGCGCCTCAAGCTCTTTATCTCGACGAACTCGCTGCAATACCGCTTCGTTCTGAGCAGGATCTTTAGCAGGAATAAAGGCTGCCATGCCGCCCATCGCTAAGGCACCGCGTTTGTGGCAGGTCTTAATCAAGAGTCTTGAATAAGCGCTTAAGAAAGGCGTATCCATAGTGACGGCTTGGCGATCCGGTAAGACTCGGTCGCTATGACGTTTTAATGTTTTAATATAGCTGAAGATGTAATCCCAACGACCACAGTTCAGTGCGACGATATTGGAACGTAGTTCATAGAGAATTTCGTCCATTTCGAACACGGCCGGTAACGTCTCGATCAGGCAAGTACATTTAATCGTGCCCGCTTGCAGACAAAATCTTTCCTCAACAAAAGCAAACACTTTTGCCCACCAGCGCGCTTCTATATGACTTTCTAACTTAGGAATATAAAAGTATGGACCACTGCCCTTGGCCAAAAGTTGGCGATAGTTGTGGTAGAAATACAGTGCGAAATCAAACAGTGAGCCAGGAATCGCTTTGCCATTAAACTGTACGTGTTTTTCTTTAAGGTGCAGACCACGAACGCGGCAGATAAGCACTGCCGGATTTGGTCCTAATTTATAGTGCTTACCCGTGTCCGGTGCTGTGTACTCAATATCACCACGCACGGCATCACGTAGATTGATTTGACCTTCGACGACTTTTTCCCAGCTTGGTGCTAAAGAATCTTCGAAATCGGCCATAAACACTTTGGCATTGGCGTTGAGTGCGTTAATCACCATCTTACGTTCAACGGGACCTGTGATTTCTACGCGGCGATCGAGTAAGTCATCGGGAATACCACGAATCTGCCATGCACCATCACGGATAGCGCGGGTTTCCGGCAGAAAGTCAGGTAATGTTCCTTTATCAATACGTGCTTGTTTATCTTTACGTTTAGCGAGTAAGGCGGGTACTTCGTCGGCAAACTCACGACAAAGGGATTCGAGTAAGGCGACAGCCCCTTCGGTAAATATGACTTCTTGGCCTGGAATGTCACGACCCACAATATTAAGCGTGGCGTTTGCTGTAGCTTTACCCAGTGTCGAATTCAATTGCTGTTCACTCAAAGTGTGTTCCGTCATCTTGATGCCCTCCCAAGAGGCTCCACTATCACAGGCTTAACGCTGACATATAAAGCAGTAGCATCCCCAATCACCACTGCTTATAAACTCACCAAAAAACCATCAAATGTTTGTTTCGAACTAAAACTTACCGACAAACGTTTGTATTTGCAACAGTCCAAGATTGACAAAAACTGCATTAACCTAAGTAAAAACCATGCTAAAATTGGTCTGACCAAGCAATAAAATAAACAACAAATAACTGATAAATATGAAATTAAACATTTTAATCACATATGACAATTGCAATTAAATGAAACTTGTCAGACAACTTTACCAATCAATACGCAAAGTAATTAATTACGTAATTAAATAACCAATAGTAAATTTATTATTACATCATTTTTACTCTATTAGACCTAAGTAGAAAATGCTCAATGTTTTGAACTAACCTAGAGGTAAGTCAGATAAATTCATATAAATCATAATGATAAAGACTGTTGCTATTGCCACAAATTAAAACGACCGTTTCATTCTGACGTTTACGTAAACGAAACAAGTGTCGTGTGCGATTCAAACTAAGTGCCAGGTTGCGTTTCCCGATCAACAAGGTGGGATGTGATGGTTAACTCAAAAAATAAATCACTTTTTTATAAAAAAAATGAAACAAATTTGACATTACAGCGGGATGGAACTTAGACGCGACTTTTTATGAAGCTTTTCTCCTGCGAGAACCCATATCTTACTTCCTCAAATACATGCCTTTTCGTAACACTTATTCGCAGCACTGCACATTTCAACCACGACATCTGAAACATATGTTGCCAACTTAAATGCAAATCATTACTATTCGCGACCTATTTATTTGGGGGAACCATTAATGAAATCATTTCGTTTGTCACTAACTGCACTCGCCTGCCTTTCCGTTTTATCGCAAACTGCATCCGCCGAAGCTAACTCGGTATCAGCAAATACTGAAGCCAACGTTGAGCGCATCACGGTTTATGGCAGACAAAACTCAGTGGTGAAAAATTCAGGGCTAGCGACTAAATCCGACATGTCTCTCATGGAAACACCCGCTGCAGTTGTAATTGTTGACCAAGAACTGATCGAAACCCAAGGTACTGATAATCTGCAAGACTTGATCCGTAACATCAGTGGTGTGACTCAAGCGGGTAATAACTATGGCATCGGTGACAACATAGTCATCCGTGGTTTAGGCGCAAATTACACCTATGACGGTATGTATGGCGGTGCTGGCCTTGGTAACACTTTTAACCCCACGCGCTCTTTAACCAACGTTGAATCCGTAGAAGTATTAAAAGGCCCAGCGACTGGACTCTATGGCATGGGGAGTGCTGGCGGCGTCATCAATTTAATTGAGAAAAAACCGCAATTCGAGTCAAAAAACAAATTTACCGCCGAAGTTGGGCAATGGGATACCTACTCTCTTGCTCTGGATAGCACGGGCGCCCTGAATGATGATGTCGCCTACCGTTTAGTGGCCAAATCCGGCCGCAGTGATGGCTATCGCGATATAGGCACAGACAGAGACGAAATCTATGGCGCCTTAAAATGGGTATTAAGTGATAGCCAAGATGTAATGCTTTCAGGTGCTTACATCAAAGATGCTATTGCCGTTGACTCTATTGGCCACCCGATTCGAATTTACAATGCCGATTCAGTCGGCGGTAAGAGCGCGGGAGAGGTCACTTGGCAGGATTTGATCAACGATCCAAGTGGTAAGGGTCTACAACTGACCGATGCACAGCGTCAGCAGCTAGCGGTCTCGTTATCGGGCGCTGACGGCTTAAGGCCCTATTCGTTTGGTGATGCAGGGCTGATTTCACCCATGGCGAAGGACAATGAAGGCGAAGAGTTAAGATTTAAACTAACCCATAATATTTACTTCAACGATAATCTGTTTCTTAATCAGCAATTACAGTATCGCGACTACACTTCAGGCTTCGCCCGCCAAACAGGTGCTTATAACTACGTCTACTGGAAACAAGGCAAAAACCCGATCAACGCTGATCCCCGCGCGCCATTAGTTGAAAACGGCGAACTTTATCCTTTTGCTGCAAGACGTCAGGAATACCGTAAAGTGGATGCCGACGAGACTTCGTGGCAGTACTTTGCCGATTTACGTTATGACTTCCAAATTGGCAATATAGACAATGAATTATTGGTCAATGCCAACTATGAAGACCGTAATATTCGCTTCCAGCAATATTCTATCTACGATGCGGATCAAATCTTTAAAAACAAAGATGGCAAAATCATTTACCAAGGATCTCTGCCTTATATATACGACATCCGCAATCCTAATTGGGGCACAGGTAAATTCGAGGACTATGACCCACTCAAAACCGCTAACTATGACAAAAAAGTCAGCGCTTGGGGCGTAGGCTTACAACATGTCAGTTATCTGCCATACGGCTTTACCACACGTATTGGTGTTGCCTTTAATGAAATTAAACAAGCCTATGAGCACTTTGGTGTTGATCCACGCTATAGCACTAGCCAATCCCAAGCGACACCAGAAGCTGATACCACAGATAACGGTATGACCTATAACCTAGGGTTAACCTACATGCCGATTGAGGATTTATCATTTTTCATCAACCATTCTAAAGGGCGAACCGCTTACAGTGTACTTGATGCAGTAAAAGATAATGCTACCGACCGAGATGATTCAGAATCAATTAGCAATGATCTAGGTATGCGCTTTAAAGCATTTGAGGATCAATTGCTTGGCTCACTGGTATTCTTTAAAAGCTCGCGTACTAATGTCGCCTATAACAACCCTGATTATACCAATGGCATATTAACCCCTAATATTCCCGTGTATTTTTACGATGGCAGCGAAGATACTCAGGGGGTCGAACTCGATCTCAATGCCCACCTGAATGATCAATGGCGCGTTAACCTTAATGGCATGTACCAAGATGCAAGGGATAAGCAAAACCCGAATGACGTCGCAAATTACGACAGCCGTCAAAAAGGTGTGCCTTATGTCACCGCCAGTGCTTGGGTTACCTATGGCGCGGATTGGTTTAGATTATCAAGCCCAATCGAGCTGAGCCTTGGTGCAAAATTTGTCGATGATCGCAGTACGCACTCAAGCTCATTTGGTATTCCAGACGGTTACGTGCCTAGCTATACCGTCGTTGACTCGGCAGTGAGCTACAACGCGGATTCTTGGAAAATCCAGCTGAACATCAATAACCTTTTCAATAAAGACTATTACAGTAAAGCCATGTTCCTCGGTGGTATGCCGGGTGAAGAACGCAACGTCAAACTGCAATACAGCTATAGCTTTTAACACCTAAACATCAGCGTTATATTTGATGTTTTAAACCAATAAAAAAGAGAGCATTTATGCTCTCTTTTTATATCCAAATCAGAGTGACAACATTAGCTCACATTCTCCCTATCGCCACGCATGAGGGATTCCAACTCTGCCTTACCCTTATTCGATAAATTGATTAACGTCGCTAAATCATTCTGATGAGCCGCACTCGCAATCACCAGTTTCTTATCATGTTCAGCAAAGATTTTTACCCGCTCGTTGGCTTGTACCTGCGATAAACCTAGGCCTTGGAGAATCTTCTCACTGGCCGATAGCGCCGAACCAAAGGTCTCACGAAACACATCCGTCACCCCAAGGCTCATCAAACGATAAGCATGGTTACGGTCCCTCGCCCGCGCGACTATGTTGATATGGGGAAAATGCGTTTTCACTTGCTGAGCAATTTCAATGGAATCCTCAACACTGTCCACGGCAAGCAATAGTAATCTAGACCGAGCAATCCCCGCTGACATCAACATGTCTAAGCGTCTGGCATCACCAAAATAGACCTCACCGCCATATTTGCGAATCACATCCACATGGCTCGCATCCTTATCCAATGCGACAAAAGGGATACCTGATGAGGCCAAAATACGCCCCGTGATCTGGCCTACTCGACCAAATCCAGCAATCACCACTTCAGATTCGGTGACATTAATCGTATCTGGCAGACGAGTATCCACCACTTTGGCTTTAGTCGCACGAAACAGGGTAAACAATATCGGCGTCACCGCCATAGACAAACCAATAGCAAGCACAAGGACTTGCGCAATTTTATCGCCGACAATGCCAGATAACTGCGCCTGGGATAACAGCACAAAGGCAAATTCACCGCCTTCTGCAAGGATCAACCCCAATGCAATACTCGGTCGCCATTTGTGGTGCCGAATGCGCCCCAGCACCATAAGCACAAAGGTTTTAATCAGCAACATAGCCATTAAAATGCCCAGAATAAGCAACGGATCAGATATCAATAATTTCAAATCCATACTCATACCGACAGCCATGAAAAACAGCCCAAGCAATAAGCCTTTAAAAGGTTCTATATCAGTTTCGAGCTGGTGCCGATAACTTGAGTTAGCGAGCATAATACCCGCCAAAAATGCCCCCATACCCGCGGAAAGTCCCAACCACTCCATTAACTCAGCGCTACCCATGACCAACAATAATGCAAAAGCGGTGAGCACTTCACGCACCCCACTGCTTGCCACTAGTTTAAGGAATTTAGGCAGTAAATATTTCCCCACTAACACAAAACCAACGAGCGCAAGACACGTCCAGTACCAAGGCACCGCATGATGTTCAATCTGAGCAGAATTGGGCGCCAAATATGCTGTCAGCAGCAACATAGGGATAACCGCAAGATCTTGCATTAACAAGACCCCAAAAGCATCACGTCCAAGTGGGGTTGTGAGCAACCTATGCTCACTCATTAACTGCACGGCAAAGGCTGTCGATGATAAAGATAGCGCGGCACCAACCACTAAAGCCGCCTCAATAGACAAGCCAAAGCCCCAAGCCAAACCTCCAATCGCAGCCCATGACAACAACAGCTGACCACTACCTAAACCAAAGATAGCACTGCGAAGTTCCCATAATTTACTTGGATTCAATTCGAGTCCAAGTACAAACAGCATAAGTACCACACCTAACTCGGCAAAATGCAACACGGCTGCAGGATCAGAAACCAACGCCATACCACCTGGGCCTAAAATAATCCCTGCGGCCAAATAGGAAAGAATAGGGCCCGCGCCAAAACGTTTACCCAAGGGAACAAAAATAACCGCCGCCAATAAAAATAGCAGCACCGACGTGAGTAAACTCGACTGTTCCATGAAGGCTCCAACGGAAAAAGGAATGCGCATTGTTCTATGTAAGGACCCAGCAATAGCTAGGCAATTATCAGCTATGATATCCCATTTATTTATTAACAAGGTCAAGGCAATTCATTAAAAATAAGAAATTTTTGATACGGAAAACACTTAAGCGTGGGGGAAATCAACTGGAGCAACAAAGCAGAGTAAAAGAGCGCTTAGAGACACCTTAGACTGTTATTGCATTTTAGTGAGTGGCTGCAAAATAAAAAACGAGCAATAAACTAAGGAAGGATAAAACCAGTAAGGGCTTGCCAACTCTGGATGAGACTAAATGCTCACTCGACTTGCATTACACAGAGGGCGATGCGATATGACGCCGTAAATCAGTTGCCTGCTTGTCACATTTTAATATGTCAGAATAGCGTACTACGGTGTTGCGGCCATTGGCCTTAGCGGCATAGAGCGCCATGTCGGCTCGGTGAAATAATGGATCCAAACTCAGATCATCAGCCATTAAACCGCTCACGCCAAAACTTGCCGTTATGACGAACTTATGCCCTGAATGTTGGGTATCAATGGCCTCGATACGAGCTCGGCACTGCTCCGCCACTTCCATGCCTTTCTCTTCATCGGCATAAGGTAATAAAATCGCAAACTCCTCACCGCCGATACGAGCAAAAACATCACCATTTCGGATATGGGATTTAAGGGAGTCAACCACCTTTTTAAGCGCCCAATCGCCAGTTCCATGACCAAAAGAATCGTTGATGCGTTTGAAGAAATCTAAATCGAATAAAATGACACAGAACCCCCCGCTACGCGCCGTGGCTTGCACAAAAAGGTTTTCTCCCAACTCTTGCCCTGCACCACGATTCAATATGCCTGTTAAGGCATCCATTCTCGCCATACGCATAAACTTACGTTTCTGCATCTGACCTACGGCTAACAAAATCCCAAGGAAGAACAGCCCACCCACTAGAATAGTGATAAACATCAGCATATTGGTGTATTCCCGCTCTTTTACCATTTGCTGAGCGATGTAAAGTTCACGCTCTTTATTGAGTAAATTGATTTCACGCGACTGTTCATCAGCATTAAACTTAGCCGCCTGATAAGCGAGGGTTTTCATTCTAGATTGGTCAAAAATCAATTGATTATAATATTGTTCTTTTCTTGTGTATTCATAGGCTTGCTCAAATTGTTTATCCGCCGCCATCAGTTCGGCAAATACCTTATATGCAATATGCTTATGTTCGATGTAACTATTATCATCGGGGAATGAAAGCACTTTAACGGCGTGACTTTTCGCTTGAACCTGCTCACCCATGGCAAAGTAATTCTCGGCAAGTAGTGCATGTACATGGCTAATTTCTAACTGAAATTGAAAAGCTTCATACCCTTTTAAGGCTAATAGCAGAATCGCTCTCGCGCCTAAAAAGTCGCCCCGCTCCTGCAAAACCATAGCTTTGCCTTTCATCGACATAGTCGCCAGAAGGGGGAATTGCTTCGCATCACAGTATTGACGGCTATCTTCGAAGGCATCGAAGGCGTCGGGATTTTTCACGCCGAGTAAATAAATAGCGCGCAACAATTTGGCATGGCAAATATCGCGGACATCGGTTTCCTTTGCGAGTTGTAGCACCTTATTGGCATAAAGGCCCATATCGCTATAAGCATCCATTTCGGAATAAATATTGGCAATTCTTAAATATGAGTGCCGTTTAATCGTGACATCATCAATATTCACCACTAGGGCTAATGCTTGAGCGACTGCAGCCAAGGCTTTGTCATAGTCACGTATCCCTATATATACAGTGGCTTTGTAACTATAAACTGACGCTAATAAATCAGTATTTGTCACTAAGGTTTCGGCTTGGTGAAGATCATCTAACGCTTTAGTATATTCACCGATGAAAAAATAACCTATCGCTCTATCTATCCTCAGTCGTCCTTGTTGTATTGTAGTTAAACGACTGAATTCTTTCTCATATTCGGCAAGCTTTTTCTGCGCAGCACTAAGATCAGATTGCAGTAATACATCAAGCTCATTAAGTGCCTGATCAAAATCGAGAGAGTTAGCCATCAAAGCTGTCGAACACAAGGCGAAAATGGCTAATAGGACACAACGTAACCGTTTCAAGATTAGTTAATTATTACCATGATTGACTAAAATAAATGTTTGATAATTTTGGTCGCCACTCAAAACTTTTAGTTTTGTCATATCCCCAGTCATTACAGCGCTAATTTCTTCATCAGTTAACCCATGGGCGCGCATTACGGCCTCAGGGTCCTGTTGATACGCTTCCATCAGTTGTGCATCTTGGCCTAACTGGGTAAAAAAATCGGATAATGCAGACATACCTTTCCTTATTTATATGGTGACTCCCGAATTCAGCTCAGAAGTACAGCATTCACAATTAGCCTAAATCTTCAGGTCTAATGCCTAATTTAGTTAAAATAGCATAGTTGTATTCGAGTTTTTTTGCTGGAGGGATCAGTAAGGTACTGATCGGAGACAAGTTTGCCTCGGGCAGCTTACTCAACGGCAAATACTCAATTCTAGGGGCTTGAACTGGCAGATTAGCGGCTTCGTAGATCAATACTTGATGATCTCGCGGATACCATTGATTCAGTTGTTCAACCAAAATCTGCAGCCTGTCACTCGTAGTATGGAACTGAGTTAAGGTATGTTCGCCAGCAATCGCAATTTGCCATAACAATAAATGGGTTGTCGGATCGGGCACATGATTAAAAAACATAAACTGGCTAGCTTCAAAACTTTGATGCCCAGAGCTGCCGGGGTCAATACCCAGATCAGCCCATAAACACGCCTCGGCAGAAATCCCCGGCTCCATCTTCGCTGAAAACCCTTCTGCCCTAGCCCGCGTAATCGCCATATGGGAAACACAGGCAAAGACTCCAGGATGACCATAGAGCGCACAAACGGTTTTTTTGCCAGCCTTCACGGCCTCCAATATAGAATTAACCATTTGTTCATAGGTTTCTCGGCGATTTTTAACTTCACCATTTTGTGCATAAAACGGCTGTAAATTGATGACATTGGGATTAATGTTCTGGATCCAACGCTGCGAAAAACCATCGGGCAAGAGTGAAAACACGATATCAGCGTGTTCAATATAACTACGACTCATCACACTGATCTGTCCGGCCAGTTGTAAACCCGTACCTACGCAAACTAAAGAACCCAATGCATCTATCCCACTATTTTATTTCGAACACTGCAAACTTACGGCAAAAAAGCCACAGTACAAGAACACAATAAAAACATATCGGTAACTTTAATCTGATTTTAATGAGATTACTATGTTTATCGCCACACATACTGCCTATCGACTTGCTAACTAATTGCTTGGCTTTAAAGAAGAAATCGCTCACATTTACTCTTTTCCCAATCCAGCCAACAGTAAACCTGTACGGCTCTGAAGCAGAAAATCATACTCATAGTCCCATATGAATTCAGCGAATAAATATCCTTAAAGATTGAGAACTAAAGCCAACATACTGGGTCGAAAAGTCACACAATTCGATCTATGACGGTTGCAAAGCCCGATTGCCCTTGTCATGAGGGGGAATGCTTGGGTATTATGGCCGCCAGATTTTCAGAAGTAGCGCATACAATGATCAATAAAAAGCAAAGTCTTACCCTACTGGGCGCTGTGGCGCTCTCTGTTTCACTCAGTGCCTGTAGCGTGTTCGATTGGTTGATTTATAAGCCCGATATTCCACAGGGCAACTACATGGAACCGCAACAAGTTGAAAAGTTGCGCATTGACATGACCAAAGAACAAGCCGAATACATTCTCGGCCGTCCGGTATTACGAGATAGTTTTGCTGACGATACTTGGTACTACGTGTATCACTACAAGAGTGGGCGTGATGCCAGCATTACGCATAAAGAACTCATACTGCACTTTACGGGCGATAAACTTACCTCAGTGAAAGGCGATTATGAACTGAGCAAAGAATTTAGTACGCCGCTAGAGCAAAGCAGCTTACCAACAGGTAATAAAACTGAGCTAGTACCACAAATTCCAGCACAGCGCGCCGATGAAAAGCCATTAGTTAAAGAAAATCAAGCTGAAGCGCAAGTTCAAAAACCAATTAAGTAATATCCTAAACTTTGCTTATGCTCTTCTCAGTCAATCAAATATAAAAAAGCGCCCAAGGGCGCTTTTTTATTGAGCTATGATGCCAATATTTAAGCTCGTCCACCCGTCACTTTATTCGCGCGGCCTTCATCTTTAGCTTTATCTGCTCGGCGACGACGCACATCCTTAGGATCAGCAATCAAAGGACGATAAATCTCAACCCTTTGCCCCGGTAAAATCACTTGGTCATGCTTAACCACATTACTAAACACACCGAGCTTAACCGTCTCTAAATCGATCTCAGGAAAAAAACTCACTATGTTACTTAAACGCACCACCTCAATCGCTGACGTGCCAGGATTCACATTCACCGAAATCACTTTTTGCTGTGTAGGCAAGGCATAAACCACATCAACTACAAACTTATCTGTCTCATTTGTCACTGTAAATCACCTTAGCGCGACTCGTAAATGCCGTCACCATTGATACCATAAGATCATTAAACACTTTACCAAAGGCCATATCGGCTAACGAACTTGAAAACTCAAAACTCAGCTCGAATTCTACCTTGCAGGCCTCTTCAGTCAGCTCAGTAAAACGCCACTGCCCCAATAAATGCTTAAAGGGCCCATTTTCCAATGTTAAATCAATACTCTTACCAGGAACCACTTGGTTGCGAGTCGTAAATGTCTTACGGATCCCCGCTTTACTCACATCAACAGATGCCAACATAGTCTTGCCATCAAATTCTAAGACTTTGCCACCCACACAACCGGGTAAAAATTCCTTATACGACTCGACATCATTCACTAAGTCATACATTTGCATCGCACTAAAACGGACTAACACACTTCGAGAAATTTGCGGCATAGGACTTAGTACTCTTCACTAACGTATTCACAGCGACCTAAGCAAACTCAAACGCACGAAAATAACGCACGTGCAATAAACAACTTAGGCAAGCAATCAAAATTTGCACGGATTTTATCACGATACGTAAAAAACGCACCCCTTGTGCACTTAAGCTGATACTCAACCCCTTAATGGCGTTCAAAAAACAAGCAACAACACGATAGAGGCTTGAAATTAACTAAATAAAACCTTATATCAATACCAAATTGAATCACCGTGCGTATAATGGCGCCACTATGGTAAAGAAAAATTCAAGCAAAGCCGCGCCTGCGACTATCGCACGTAATAAGCGCGCAACCTTCGAATACCGTTTCGAAGAGAAAATGGAAGCCGGCCTATCCCTTATGGGATGGGAAGTGAAATCTATCCGTATGGGTAAGGTCAACTTGTCCGACTGTTACGTATTCCTGAAAAATGGCGAAGCCTTTATGCATGGCTGCACCATTATTCCCTTGAATACGGCATCGACACACGTTGTCTGCGATCCCCTACGTTTGAAAAAACTGCTACTCAGCCGTAAAGAGCTAGATAAACTAGCGGGCTTAGTTGAGCGCCAAGGCTACTCTATTATTCCTATCTCAATGTACTGGCGTAAAGGTGCATGGGTGAAAGTGGAAATTGGCCTAGGTAAAGGTAAGAAAGATCACGATAAGCGCGAAGATACTAAAGCGCGTGAATGGGAAGTTGAAAAAGCCCGCGTGATGAAAAAAGAAAAAACGCACGGATAATGAACAAACGATTGAACTTGAAGCAAATGATGCTAGGTGATCATAGTGCTACGGGTTACAATCAAATTCTTGGGGGCGATTCTGGATTCGACAGGATTCACGAAACCCTGGGAGCATGCCGAGGGGCGGTTGGCCTCGTAAAAAGCCGCACAGTTATAGTTGCAAACGACGATAACTACGCTCTAGCAGCTTAGGCTAGCTAGCCATCTGACACAGGTCTCTCAAATGGGCGGTGTATACAGATGGTCATCTTACATTTGATAGCGAGGGAACTCCGTCCGGGGGTGAACCGCGAAATAGTACCGGACTCGCCCGATGAAATCCTGTCTTTCGGAGTTTATTCGGGTTAATTAAAAGAGAGACTAAGCATGTAGTGCCTTGGATGTAGGTGTTCTGGACGCGGGTTCAAGTCCCGCCGCCTCCACCAATTTTACCAGAAGGGCTTAACCGCAAGGTTAAGCCCTTTTTGTTTGCCTTGAATAACGCTAACGTGTAGCGCGTTGTCGAAGAGTCAGGTAAATTGCTTTTAATCAACTCAAATGAAACATTAGTTTCAAGCGGCTGTTATTTGTTTTGCGATTAATGATACTTACCAAATTGGTGATTTACGTATGCTGCCAGATGGCCATGTCTATCTGTTCCATGCTGGTGATAAGTACCAAGTCGACCCCAATACCACCAAGATCCACGGCAAGGTGGTTTCGGTTTTAGAAACGGTTTAATGATCCTAACAAATTGCCCTTATGCCTTTTAGCTGAGAAATAATAAATCAAACAAGGAAGTAATTATGACGACTAAAAAACCTTTGTTAGATAAGGACGGTCAACCCTATAGCCGCGTTAACTTTAGTCATAATAAACAAAAAGCGTTGTGCTCGCTTAAAGGTGTTTTAACTGGCGTTATTTGCGATACCAGACTTAAACCTGCTGAATTGATTTTTTTAAATGCTTGGTTGAAAGAGCATGAATTTTTACACGATGATCCCGACTCTACTGATTTAATCGATTTGCTATCTGATGTGCTTGAAGACGGTTCGATTAGCGATGACGAGCATGAAGACTTGTTTTGTTTAATTGAGGACGTTATCGCCTACAAAGAATTAGACGACTCCAAATGCAAAGATCATCTCAATGTATTGCTAGGTATTTTAAAAGGCATGACTGCTGACGCTGACATTAATGATGCTGAAATTGTATTTTTCAAAAATTGGCTGGCTGCCAATACCAACATTGCACACATTTGGCCAGTGCCAGAATTGACCCACAAGATTGACCAAATACTGGCTGATGGCGTTATCACCGACGAAGAACGCATCGAACTTTATCAGTTAGTCTCCCAAGTTACTGGTAATGATTTTAACGAAACGGGTGATGCTGCTGACTCTCCAACGCAATGTTTTGACACTGTGGTAGGTATTACTCACACAGGTAAAGGCTTTTGTTTTACAGGTAAGTTTAAAACTGATAACCGCACGAATATTGAAGCCAAAGCTAAAAGCTTAGGTGCTAACATCATTAAAAAAACACCGACGTTGGCGACTCATTACGTGGTGGTTGGCTCACTATCTAGCCGTGACTGGGCTTACTCAAGCCATGGCAACAAAATTCAACATGCTAAGCAAATGCAAGCCAAAGGCTATGACATTGCCATTATTTCAGAAGATCAGTGGTTAGCAGCACTTTAACAGTCAAGGTTATTTGAATGAAAGAGCTTTTATCTCTATTACAACAAGCTGGCGATATCATGGATATGCACGACTCTACTGTCTACTGGTTTAGAGGTCACAGCGACTGTAATTATCAACTTATTCCAAGTGTTTTTAGGCAGCTAAAAGATAACGATGGCAATACAACTGGCTATTATGACGAAGACAAACTGCTGAAAGAATTCATACGTATTCATCCGGAAGCACGAGAAAAGCATAGGGATAACCTCGAATTGCTAACATACGCCCAGCATTACGGATTACCCACAAGACTTCTAGATTGGACGACAAATCTATTAGTCGCGATATTATTTGCTTGTAAAGATAAAATAGATAAGGATGCCCATTTAGTTATCTATAAACCTAATTTATTTTTAGATCTAGATTTCGATCCTGATTATATTGATTTCAAAACTGAACTATATGGCGAGTTCCCTACATTATGTTCAGTTCCTGATGATGCATTCTTTATAAAGAAAAAATTTAACGAATACCTAAGTATTTGTGATATGGATGGAACGATTAATGGCATACCCTCTGATGAGAATGGTATTTATATTAATGGTTATCAACCATTAGAGCTTATCTCTAGTCCAGAAGAAAATATTTATTTTAAAGATGACTTCTCAACATCTATTCCTTATCAGCCTAAAGTTCTAAATGAAAGATTAAAACTTCAACATGGTTGCTTTACTCTTCATGGAGGAAAAATTTCAAATGGCAGAATATTGCTTCCAATCTACTCAATGGAGGAAGAACAAAATACAAAAGGAGATAGAGTTCAAAAAGTATTGATTCAAAATGAACTTAAGCCATTGATTTTAAAGCAACTATTGAAATTAGGAATTAACGAAGCGTCGATTTTTCCTGAACTAGAGTATCAAACTAAATCAATTTTATCTAATTGCATTACAAAAACAGCAACCTGATTTTAAATTCATATTCTAGCGTAAAAGGATTTTACATGACTAAATTAACTAGAAGCCATATCGAAGAAATGGAAGCCAAGCTAGCTAAACTCAAAGCGGAAACGGTTAACTCACCTTCACAGGCAAAAGCCCGTAAGCTCGTTAAACCTGTATTTTTAACTATCACAGCTGTCTTTAGTGTGCTTTTTATTGCGCTGATTATTGATATTGGCAACGACCCCAAGCCCATAGCAAACGCAGACGCAAGTGCTCCCTTACCAGCTACCAACACAATGGATGAGATAGAGTCGGCTAAATGGCAAGCACTCCAAGGTGTCAGTGATTGCCAACTTGCACTTAGAGTATACAACGATTATCAACCGATATTTGCCGAGCTACATCAGTTTGTAACGAATGCTAATAACCAAACTTACCAAGAGATTTATCACTGGAAAGAAGCGACTAGATTAGACGCCCGTGTCGCTGAATTGGATGCAAAATACCCAAGCTCTTACACCGTTTCAATGAATAATACTCTGTTTGCCAAAAACCTCGGCTTCGCAATAGGCCAGTATTGGCGCGATGCCCATTCGAGCTTGCGCCGCACCAATAATCAAGGCCCAATCGACAGCGAACAACCTACCCTAATGAACGACGACCTGCAGTTACTCAAGCAGAACTGCCCCGAAGAATTTAAAGAAGAGAAGTAGGAAGAAATATGTTATCTGAGTTTATATCTGGTTTTATATCTGACTCCACAGTAAAGGCGGCAGTAATCACCGCAGTATTAGCATTTTCAGGATCTCTTTTTGTTGCATATTTTAGTCGAGCACAAAAGGTAGCTGAATTTCGTCAATTATGGATAGATTGCTTACGTGAAGATTGCTCTGACTTTATTTCTCAAAGTATCAGCATGTCTGCAAAGATAAACACTTTATTACAAATTGAAAGCAAAATAAAAGATAATCCAGAAAATAAAAATATATTGATAAAAACATCAAACCAAAAGAATGAAATCAGTGACTCATACAACGAAGAACTTATCAGATCTATTAAAACAATGAGCAAGTTAATTTTAAGACTAAATAAAACTGAACATCAGTCAACAATCGAACTCATTAAGACCATTCAGAATTCCTATGTTGACCCGAAAACTGGCGATGCCAATAAAGAATTCACCTTTAATGATGCGCTCAATAGAATTGAGCAGCTTAGAGATATATTTCACGACATACTAAAATCAGAATGGAATAGAGTTAGAGATGGTGAAACACTGTTCAATCTGAAAAAAAACATCAACCCAATAATGATTAAAACTATTAATATAATTGTATATACGATGTTTGTTTTTTTACTGACTCTAATTCTAATCAGTAATTTTCCCCATATCTATTCGTTGTAGGTTTTACTGATGGCAATAACTAAAAATAGTGACGGCACTTGGAAACTCGATATGCGCGTGGCTGGCCGCGATAGCCGCCGTGTGCGTAAAGTGTTTACTACTAAGGCTGAAGCATTGGGCTATGAGCGTTATATCCTAAAAGAAGTCGACGATAAACCTTGGCTGGGCAATGCCACCCAAGACAATCGCAGCCTGTGGGAGATCATGCAGCGTTGGCATGACTTGCATGGCCAGCAACTGACCGATCCCGAAAAGCGAATGCGTAAACTGCGTTTAATTTGCGACGGCCTTGGTAATCCGATTGCAAGCAAGC
Organism: Shewanella sp. NKUCC05_KAH; assembly: GCF_019345585.1. NCBI lineage: Bacteria > Pseudomonadati > Pseudomonadota > Gammaproteobacteria > Alteromonadales > Shewanellaceae > Shewanella > Shewanella sp. NKUCC05_KAH. The sequence continues at coordinate 227,081 of NZ_JAHKQZ010000003.1, read as the reverse complement.
TGACCGTGAACGACTTTGCCACCTTCCGCCAAATGCGTCTCGATGGTGAAATTGCTGATGGTATGGGCATCAAGCAAAAGGTAAAACCCCACACAGTTAACCATGAGCACGCCTATTTAAGCGCTGTGTTTTCAGAGCTTAAGCGACTGGGTGAATGGACCTTACCGAACCCACTAGAAGGGCTATCCCATTTCAAGATTGATGAAATGGAATTGGCGTTTTTGTACGCCGAAGAAATCCCGCTAGTGCTGGCAGAGTGTGACAATTCAAAAAATCCGCATCTCACGACTGTGGTTAAAATTTGCTTATCGACTGGGTGCCGTTGGTCTGAGGCCGAGTCCCTGCGTGGTAGCCAAGTGGTGAATAACCGCATCACCTTTATTAAAACCAAAGGGAAAAAGAACCGCACTGTGCCCATCAGCAAAGCACTAGCTGATGAAATCCCACAGTCACGCGGCCCACTTTTTAGCTCATGCCGTAAGGCGTTCGCGCAGGCCATCAAGCGTACTGGACTCACCTTCCCCGAAGGCCAAATGACCCACATTTTACGCCACACCTTCGCTAGCCATTTCATGATGAACGGCGGCAATATTCAGGTATTAAAACAAATCCTCGGCCACGCCGACATCAAAGAAACCATGCGCTACGCCCACTTTGCCCCCGAGCACCTGGACGACGCCATCACCAAAAACCCACTGGCGAATTTGTAATGATTAACGAAACAAATAAAAGTTATTTTGAATGGGTGTCGAAGCATTGGATTGTTATCACAGCCTTAGCCACCTTGATAACGTCAATACTAGGAGGTGTTTCATCTACGATCTATTACTCAGCATTTCATGTGAACTATACTGAGTTGGCCGAACTAAATGACTTTATTAAACATGCTATCTCAAGACCCTTTTTTTGCCTCATTCTGGTTGTTGTTTTCCTTACAGTTTCAGCTCAAACATATGTACTTTATAAAAGTGACAAAGCCACTTCAGAATTAAGAATTTTTTATAAAAACAAAAAATACATCAAAAACTTTAAACTAAAAAAATCATATTACCTTAAAGACATGTCAGTCATTCTGGCAAAATCATTTTTGATTTTTTTAATTTCCGTCCCGACCATTACTGTCTTAGCTAAATTAGAAATAAGAAACTTAAAAAAAACAGAGTCTGAATTATATAATGTTGATACAGATTCTAGGCCACTACATTGTGTTAGCTATGTTGGACGCATTAACGTAAATCATATTTTTTGGTCAAGAAAAACTGATATAACAACAATTATCCCCTCATCATTTAAGAGAATGACTTATTTTACTTCACTTGATAAAAGACCTACTGAATTTGCAGCGGACAATCAAGTGAAAACAAGGGAATATATTCAATGGCAAAAGCATATCAAGCAAGTATGCGGCGAAGACTTTGATATACCAGAAATGAGGTAGTCTATGAAGCGCTGTTCTTCGACTTTAGGGGTAATGCTGATATGTAGCCATTCCCCAACACTAACGATCTTCACTTAGCAGTTAATAATGCATTCATACGTTTTACGACCATAATAATGGTTAAGACGATATTAACTGTAAGAAAAACTAAAACTGGTGTAAAAATAAATTTACCGTATTCTAACGTAATATTTATTTCAGTGAAAGGTACTAATAATGTACTGGAGACCTCAAACATTATCGAATGCATTAAACTAACCACAATCAAAATAATAGAGAGTACAATCGAATAACAAATATTATAGTATAATTGCTCTAGTAGAATAGGTTTAACGGATTGAATAGGCTCTGATTCACTTTGTGACTGCACACTTTTCAACTTTGAAGATTGGTCATAAACCAAAACTAAAACACTTAAAAGTAATGCAGTAAAAATTGCACCAAAGTTGACAAGCAAAGACGCTACTTCTTTACTGATATTCACGCCAAAGAAAATAAAAGTGATAGCTAAAATTGCAGGAACTAAATAAAAAGTAACAAAATCTTGAATAAGAAACCTTTTAGTAGTTGCATCCCGCAACGTTTCTATGTGACCACTAATGATCCCATTAACATTTACTTTACTAGTCATAAATTTATACTCAATCCTGGGTACATTGATTCAGCATACTCTTTTATGATAGATGTGCACCATCCATTCATAGAGGCAAAATCTGGATTTCCGTCAATAAGAACAACATTTTCATCTAACTCTATCTCACATAGACTACTTGCTCTTGCTACTCCCATATTGAAAGTTCTACGTTTATCATTTATTTCAACAACTGTTTTAACTTGTTCGCCCATTGACGATAGCAATTCAACAGCGTTTGCCTGATCTGAACCCTTCTTGAAAAACTCTTTAAACTTACCAAATGTGCCATTTCGCTTAGGTTTCAAAATGGTTTCAAATTCAAAATGACCAAGTGCTGTCATTTGGTCAGCTACATCTGTGATTCCCTTAAATTTTGTAACTTTGATTTCTTTAGCATTGGCCTCTTGCCACGATGCAAGCGCTTTATCATAAGAAAGAGGATTCATTTGAAGTGTTAATGTAGTATTACCCATGAAATACGGAAAGAAAATCTGTGAAAACAATGTTTTAACGCCAACGTTTCTATAGCTATGCATAATTGCAATTGCTTCGTTATAACCTTTAGGAATAAAGAATTGTATATAATGCTGAATTATCTCTGCATGCTTTTGCGCTTTAGCAAAATCTACATTTCCAGTTTCCGTATCAATCACATTAGCTTTAATCCCATAAACTCCGACCTGAAACCAACCATGAATCATACGCTTACTATCATCATAGACCATATCTTGAAAACGATAGACTTGCTTTGATGCCTCCCTTATTTCAAAACCATTACTCTTACTTTCAATGAATTTTCTTAGCAAACTAAAAGTATCATGGGCACCTATCTTATCGAGTATTGCGTATTTTTTATTAGGTGGGCCTGGCAATTCTTTATTAAAAGATCGAAGTAAATAAGGTGATATTGAGTGCATTTTTTGCTTAACTCTTCAGTAAAATAGCTCAAAAAAGTCTATTTATAATATTATTCGTTGATCGGTTTCAACTGATTGATATTGATTAGATTTGTAATTTATCACAGTTTAAAAATATTTATCGAAAATTTTAATTTTACAAATGTCCACATTATGCCCACGCAGCTTGTTAATCACCATCGTTATCAATCCTAAGCAATCAGATAAGCATTTGATTAATATGTAACTTACTGATTTTAATGGGTATAGAAAGAAATGTAGGTGTTCTGGACGCGGGTTCAAGTCCCGCCGCCTCCACCAATTTTACCAGAAGGGCTTAACCGCAAGGTTAAGCCCTTTTTGTTTGAACTTTCAGGCTATTTTGAGCTATCAATTCAAATGCGGCGGCGGGAACTGAACTGGCGTCGATAAATGAATCATGTCACCACTTGATCTAATCTCTATTAGATTCAGCCATTCAGACGCCGCACCTAAAAACCTACCTTTTCCACTTTCCACCCAAAGCCCGTTTCTTCGCTCTTTGCTTCTGAGCCGCTTTGCCGTTACGTCTAGGTTCGGTATCCATCTTATTAAAGTCGGGTTCGAAGCCTAGTAACCATTGTTGTGGTAAACGCTTGTCCAATACGACTTCGACTTCTTCCAATAATAGGGCGTCCTCTTGACTAAAGAGGGTGATGGCAAGCCCTGCACTACCCGCTCGACCTGTGCGACCAATACGATGAATATAATCTTCAGCGATAAAGGGTAGCTCAAAGTTGATCACATATTTAAGCTCGACGATATCTAAGCCTCTGGCGGCGACATCCGTTGCCACTAGCACTTGAATCTTACCTTGTTTAAATTCCTGCAAAACTTTCTCGCGCGCGCCTTGGGACAAGTCACCGTGAAACGCCTGAGTGATAATATCGGCTTTATTGAGTTGCTGAACCAGTTTATCGACACCTTGCTTTGTGCGGCTAAAAATCAGCACTTGATGCCAGTTTTTACTGCGTACCAGATGGCTGACGAGTTCGGTTTTACGGTCTGCGTCGACGGCATAAACCACTTGTTCAATTTCGGCAGCGGTCGTGTTGCGCTTGGCAACTTCAATCAACTTAGGATCGCGCAGTAAAGCTTTACTTAAGCTGAAGATAGCGGCATCTAAGGTGGCAGAAAATAACAGGGTTTGCCTGTCACTCGGCACTTGCTTGAGCACAGCTTGAATTTCATCCATAAAGCCCATGTCGAGCATACGGTCGGCTTCATCAAACACAAGCATGCTCAATTGCTTAAGATTTAATGCACCTTGCCTAAGGTGGTCAAGTAAGCGACCCGGTGTTGCGATTAACACATCAATCCCTGCATTAAACACGGCGACCTGCGCATCGATACTCACGCCGCCGTAGGCGATGCCGATACGAATATCAGTCCCTTTAGCGTACTTAACAAAACTCTGCTGTACCTGCACCGCCAGTTCACGTGTCGGCACTAAGACTAATGCGCGTACGGGTCTCACAGCCGTTAACTCTTGCGAAAGGCTGAGTGACATCAAATGATGCAAGATAGGCAAGGCGAACGCAGCGGTTTTGCCTGTCCCCGTTTGGGCGCCAGCCATTACATCCCGTTTAGCTAAGATGGCAGGGATCGCTTCTAACTGGATTGGCGTTGGCGATTCATAGCCAAGAACCGCTAAGGTATTCACTAACGTGGAGTTTAAGGATAAGGCACTAAAAGACATTGCGGTTAACCACTGAAAATAATGGCTAGAATTTTAGCAGACACAAACCCAAGCGACTAGCGGCATAGCGCTAGTCCTATTGTTATATGCAAACTTGTTTTACGATAAAAATGCGTCGAGATCTGCAGCTAGTTGCGGACGACTAAAAAGATAACCTTGAGCTTGATCGCACTGGTTTTGTTGCAGGAAATCAGCTTGCTCTTTAGTTTCAACCCCTTCGGCGATAATTTCCAGCTTCAACGCATGTCCAAGCGCAATCACAGCCTTAGCGATAGCGGTATTGTTGGTATCGAAGGGAATGTCCCGCACAAAAGATTGATCAATTTTCAATTTATGAATAGGCAGTTTTTTCAAATAGTTGAGCGATGAATAGCCAGTACCAAAATCATCAACCGATAATTCGATACCCAGATCGCCAAGTCGCTTTAAGTCACGGATAGCAAGATCTGGATTCTGCATCATCACACTTTCGGTCACTTCAAGCTCTAAATGCTTGGCGGGCAAACCCGTTTCAGCTAAGACACGTTTCACATCATCCACAAAGGAACTGCGCTGTAGCTGTTGTCCTGCCACGTTCACGGCAATACGGCCAAAATGTTTGCCTTCACCAAGCCAACGCATTCCCTGACGGCAAGCGGTTTCTAACACCCATAAGCCAATTTCATGGATAAGACCTATTTTTTCTGCCACAGGAATAAATATCGCGGGCGAAATCAAACCCAGTTGAGGATCGTGCCAACGCAGTAATGCTTCAAATCCCACGGTTTGTCGAGTCACTAAATCAAGTTTTGGCTGGTACATTAAGTACAAGGCATTTTGCTCAATCGCGCCATAGAGGGCACTTTGCAGCTTAAGATGCTCAAAAGACTGTTGAGTTAAGGACTCTGTATAAAAAGCATAATTATTGCGGCCATCATTTTTGGCGCGATACATGGCCGCATCGGCGTTACGCAGTAAAGTGTCCGCATCGGTTCCATCATTTGGATACAAAGAAACGCCCATACTCGCCGTTAAACGTAAGTGGTCGCCCGTGCTCACAATAAAAGGTTGCTCAAACACTTGGCGCAATTGATTTATGGCAACTGCGGCATCGGCACTATTGTCGATCCCTGAAATCAATGCCACAAACTCATCGCCACCAATCCGTGATAACACATCCTGATCGCCTACTTGGCTGCGTAAACGCTTGGCAAGCTCGACCAACATTTCATCGCCTATACTGTGGCCAAAACTGTCGTTGATATGCTTGAACAGATCGACATCAATCATCACAGTCGCTAATTGCAAATTCAGCCGCTTAGCTTGTCGCACTTCTTGCTTAAGCTGCATCATGAACTTCATGCGATTGGGCAAATGCGTTAGCGGGTCAAAATACGCTAAGTGCGTGAGTTGCGCTTCATTCTCTTTCTGGGCTGAAATATCGGCAAACACAGCGACAAAATAACGTACATCTCCAACGTCATCATAAATAGTGCTTATGGTGATATTTTGCGGAAAAATCGTGCCATTTTTACGCCGATTCCAGATTTCACCGTTCCATTTACCTTGAGTAAACAAGGTATTCCAGAGTTTATCGAAAAAATCTTTATCATGCCGACCCGAACTAAAAATCCGAGGATTCTGGCCAAGTAACTCTTCCCTCACATAACCTGTGATCTCAAAAAATGCACCGTTAACGTCGGTAATATTGCCATGCCGGTCGGTCACAACCACACCTTCAACCGAGTTTTTAAACACATTTGTCGCCAGTGTCAGCTGTTCTTCAACTGCTTTATGCTTGGAAATGTTGCGAGTCATACCGATAACGCCCACGAGCTCACCCTGGGCATTGAGCGTTGGGAGTTTTAGCGTTTCTAGCCAAAGATGATTTTTAGCTTCACTGCCATCTAAACACTCAGCGACAATGATAGGCGTACCAGACTCGATAGCGAGCCTATCACCCTCTAGAAAAATCTCTGCAATATCAGCACCAAAGAGTTCAACATCGGATTTACCAACAATCTCACTGCGGGGCATTTCCCACGCATTCTCAACACTACGATTGCAAAGAGTGTAAATGCCTGCGGCATTTTTCATCCAAATATGTTCGTCAAAACTATCGATAAAAGTTTGTAAATCGACCGTATCGACACGACTCGGTGAACCTCGGCTTAATGCTTCAGCCGCATTATGTTGGCTCAATATCTCGCCTAACTGGTGTTGAATGCTATCGCTGATAAGCTTAGCGAGTTGTAGCGTTTTTGAATCTACACCTTGAGCCTCGTTGTGATAGAAGCATAAAAAGCCAAAATTTGCCCCAGATGGCCAAGCGAGAGACAAACAAATCACGCTGCCGATTGCGCTACAAGTGTGCCAATCTGAGTGCTGCCGAGTATCCATAATTAACAGAGGCTCACGTACCTGCTCAGTTAGCTGTGATACAGATAATGCAGCCGTGATTTGATGACGACCTAATCGGGGCAATGCTGAAATCGGCTCACTCAAGCTGGACAACTTAGCATTACTTAGAGGGGGAATAGTAGGTTTATCAATAATATCAAAGGGATTGGAAACGATTTCTGATGGTGTGATCATTGACGGCATCGCAACGGACTGGCTTATCGCAGGCTGGGTGTTAGCCAAATGATTGCCACTTAGGTGGCTGAGTATTGCCTGTATTTCACTTTCAGCCGCAGAGTCTGAACTTAACATGCTGCTAAGTTCACCCGCAGCATTCCATGCTAATAACATTGCTTTACTGCTTGATATCTCAGCGACTAAATTTAAGTCACTCAACCAGTTATCAAGCTGTTGCTGCGTAATAGGTAAATCTATCATCATCTTGCCAACTCAGATCTCGTTACTGCTCAATCGGCCTACGGCGAGAATACCGTAAGACCTTAAACACATGCCCAATATTGCGACAGAGGGAAAACGTTAACCAAGCAGTAAAATCTCATAAAATTTTACGTTTAACATCAAATCAATACATCTCAATTGGCACTAAGGTTGGACCTAAAACTTACTCCATCATATCCACCTTTTAGGGTGGTAGAGGTCAAACCATCAAAATTCACACTAACTTACTCACACTCAGCAGACTGCTTGCACGGGTAAATCCAACTAACATTACATTTGCTACTTTAGCACAAAATTTTAGTGTCAGTATCGCGATAAGTTTATTGAGTAACAATTAGTTAGACTTAATCAATTAAGTCTTCCCCCGATAATTCAGCACTTTCTTAGCGAGAGAAAACCATCCCTAAAGACATATATCAGCAATAACAGAGTTTTGATTGACAAAAATGCTATCTTATTGTCTACAATGGAAATAATAAGGCTGAAAAACCAAGGATATTTATGCCCACTGACGTCGTATCAAGCCAAGCTACCCTGCTCAACAGTAAACAATTATATCGCATTTGCGAACTCGACCAATTAAGCACAGATTGCCAATCGACAGCAGAACTCACACCTCTCAATGATATTGTCGGCCAAGAACGTGCCCAGCAAGCGGTAGAGTTTGCAATGGGAATTAAAGAAAAGGGTTACAACATCTACGCCATAGGTCAGAACGGCCTCGGCAAACGGACCATGATGCTGCGTTACCTAAGCCGTCACGAGCCAAACGACCATACCCTGTACGATTGGTGCTATGTGGTTAATTTCGATGATACCCGTTGCCCTAAAGTACTGAAACTGAGCGCAGGGACTGGGCTTGAATTTAAAAAAGCCGTCGAAAAGTTGATGCTTAAACTTGTCAAAGCTATGCCTTTAGCCTTTGATAATGAAATGTATTATGCCCGCACCGAAAAGCTCAAAAGCCAATTATCACAGAAGCAAGAAGTCGCACTCACTGAATTAACCGAAGAAGCGAAACAAAAAGGCATCAGCCTCAGTTTAACCATGCAGGGCGACTATCAAATGGTAGCGCTCAATGGTGAAGAACCCCATGACGAAGCTTCATTCGAAGCATTGACTGAGACTGAACGTAGTCAATTTGAAAGTAATATCAATGGCCTAGAGGTTAAACTACGCGGTATTATTCGCCAAATCACTGAATGGGAAGAAGAATTCAGCGACAAGCAGCAAGAGCACGACGAACAAGTCGCCAAAGAAGTATTAATCCATTTTATTAAGCCACTCAAAGATAAGTTCAAGCACCAGCCCGAAGCGCGGACTTTCTTAACCGGTATGCAGGCGGATATCTTAGACAATTTAGATATCTTTTTAGAAGAAAGTGAAGAACAACTGGGCCTAGCCTACGCTTCCCTTGAAAAGAAAATGCCCCGCCGCTACCAAGTTAACGTTTTGGTCGCTCAAGGGACTCAAAAATTCCCTATTGTCGTAGAAGAAAGCCCAAGTTATCACAGCCTATTTGGCTATGTGGAAAATGCCACCTTCAGGGGGACAGTGTTCACCGACTTCTCACTTATCCGCTCCGGCAGTCTGCACAAAGCTAACGGCGGCGTGTTATTGATGGATGCGGTAAAAGTGTTAGAACGCCCTTACGTATGGGACGGGTTAAAACGCGCCCTACGTTCACGCAAACTCGATTTAAGTTCGCTGGAGCGGGAAGTGTCACTGTCGGGCACGATTTCCTTGGCGCCTGAGCCTATCCCCTTAGATGTAAAAATTATTCTGTTTGGCGATCACGAAACTTATCAGCTGTTACAGCACTATGATCCTGACTTCAGTGAGTTATTCCGCGTTACCGCCGATTTTGAAGATGTGATGGACAGAACCTCAGCTTCTGAGGCGCACTATGCCCGCTTTATTTCGAGCATAGTTCACGACAACAACATGCTGCACTGCGACCGCGCCGCCATAGCGCGCATCATTGAATACAGCTCGCGGGAGGCCGAAGACCAACAAAAACTGTCGCTACACTCAGCCAATATTGCCAACTTACTGCGGGAATCAAACTACTGCGCTAAAGCGGCAGGCAGTCAGCAAATTTTAGTGCCGCACGTTGAGCAAGCACTGCGAAATCAAGAGCAAAGAGTCTCGCGTCTTCACGACAACATAATGCAAAGCTTTACCAACGGCACCACCTTAATTAGCACTCAGGGCAAAGTGGTTGGGCAAATCAATGCCTTATCCGTCATCTCGACCTCAGATCATCAGTTTGGTATGCCCAATCGCATCACAGCAACCACAGCCTTTGGTAAGGGTGAAGTGATGGATATCGAGCACAGAGTCAAACTTGGAGGCCGGATCCATTCTAAGGGCGTGTTGATCTTAACCGCTTATTTAGCCTCAGTTTTAGGTAAGACGGCGCAAATCCCGCTCACCACTTACCTCACCTTTGAGCAATCATACAGCGGAGTGGACGGTGACAGCGCATCGATGGCCGAATGCTGCGCCATTATCTCGGCTATTAGCGAGCAAGCAATTAGGCAAGATATTGCCATCACAGGTTCGATGAACCAATTTGGTGAGGCTCAGCCCATTGGCGGCGTGAATGAAAAAATTGAAGGCTTCTTCGATGTCTGCAAAATAAAAGGCCGTACGCCGGAGCAAGGGGTGATTATTCCTGCCTCGAACATGGCCAACCTTATGCTGCGCAAAGACATTGTCGATGCAGTGGCACAAGGTGAGTTCCACATTTGGGCTATTACCCATGTGACTCAAGCCATGGAATTACTGCTCGGTAAAACCGCAGGAAGTTTGCCGCAAACGGCCGCACCTAGCCAAGGGCAATATTCTCCCGAGAGTATTTTTGGCATCGCTCAGCAAAAGCTCACCGCACTCAGATCCTTAGTTAAAACGGATTAAATAAAAGGCACGAGATAAACGAAAAGGGTTAGCCAATGCTAACCCTTTCTTTATAAAGCTATTAAATGAAATTACACTAAGCTTGCTAGCATGTCATCGCTGTAAGGAACCAGTTCAACGCCATCACGAACGCGAGCAACATAGTCAGGATTGGCAATGAATGGGCGACCAATAGCAATCAAATCAAACTTATTCGCCGCAATCGCTTCACTGGCGGTTTCAGCGCTGTAGCTTCCAACTCCCACTAAGGTTTTGCCATAGTGTGCGCGCACATAGCTTGAAGCTCTGCCACCAAGATAATCGAATTCCATGCTGTCATCGAAAATCCCAATATGTACAAAAGCGATATCGCGGGATTCCAGCTCAGGCAAGAAGTAATCGAATACTTCGCGGTCACGACTATCTGCCGCCATATTGAAATAAGCCCCTGGAGAAATCCGTAAACCGGTTCTGTCTTTGCCGATACGAGCCACAACAGCATCGACAACCTCAAGCGCAAAACGGGACATATTGGCAGGTGTTCCACCGTATTCATCGGTGCGGCGATTGCTGTCATGGTGTAAGAAAGTATCAATTAAATAACCATTTGCACCGTGGATTTCGACGCCATCGAACCCAGCTTCAATGGCATTTTCCGCCGCTTTGGCGTAATCACGCACTAGGCCTTGAATATCCTCAAGTGTGGCAGGTTTTGGTGTGACATAAGTCAGTTCGCGCATTCTTGGCACGCTGCCTTCAATTTTCTGCGCTGATGCCGCAAGCACATCGCCACCACCGAAAAAGTGTGGATGAGCGACGCGGCCCGTATGCCATAACTGCACAAAAATCTTACCGCCATTGGCATGTACCGCATCGGTCACTTTACGCCAGCCAGCAATTTGCGCTTGAGTAAAAATACCAGGGGTATTTGGATAACCTTGAGCATCGGGACGAATAATCGTCGCCTCTGTGATGATCAAACCCGCTTCGGCGCGGCGTGCATAATAGGCAACCATATCATCGGTCGGCACTAAATCGGCATCCGCCATACAACGGGTTAAAGGTGCCATTAAGATACGATTATTTAAGGTAATAGTGTCATTAAGTGAGTAGGTATCGAACAGATTTACCAATGAATTTGGCGTGGTTTGTGTGGTCATTTTCTCAGTTCCATTCTTGAATATGCATTCAAGATATTATTATTTGAACGATCATTCAAGTTCATTTTTGAATGTTTATTCAAATTTAGGTAGAATCTGGCCTAAGCGTTTCTATACAAGTGAATTAAATTCGATGCGTAATGCAGAGTTCGACCGAGAACAGGTACTTCGCGGCGCTATGGCCGCCTTCATGCACAAGGGTTACACCAAAACGAGCATGCAAGATCTTACTCAAGCCACGGGATTACATCCGGGGTCGATTTACTGTGCCTTCACCAATAAACGCGGATTATTAATCGCGGCCATTGAGCAATATCAACTCGACAGAAACGAGCAATTCAACAATCTATTCGGCAATGGCGAGAATGTGCTAACTAATTTGAAAACCTACTTAGATCATATCGTTATTGAATGTCTGAGTTGCGATAGCGCCCAAGCTTGCTTACTGACAAAAGCGTTAAATGAAATTGCAGAGCAAGATGTTGAGATCCGGGACATCATCAATCAGTATCTACAATCTTGGCAGCAAGCACTCACGCTACAATTTGCCACTGCAACGTTGCAAGGACTCCTCCAAGGCAATCGCAGCAGCGAGCAAAGAGCCCAATATTTAATGATGGGAATTTATGGTTTAAGAACCTTCGCCCACACCCATCCTAATGCCGAAACCTTACAGTACCTTGCAGACCAATTATTGGCAGAAGTCTGCCATTAAAGTGCGTTAATTTGTGGGACAGTAAATATCTGAATGACTAACCGAATATGATTAGGCGAACAAGCGCTAACATTAATAGAAATAGATGGATTGAATAGAATTTTTGCAGAAGATGTCGGGACGATAATTTAGCAAAGCGAATTATTCGTCCCAAGAATGACGATTAGTTTAAAATGTTAACCTATATTAGCTTGAGCGAACACTCGCTCACCTAATGAATTCAATATCTTACACTCACCTTCAAGTACAGCAATGATAGATTTTCCCTTGCGGAAACTTGCAGGTATCATCACACGCCCAGCTTCACTCACTGGCAAATTACCTAATACGGCGTTGTGCATAATTAACCCTACGGGCGCATCATAATATAAAACAGTTACAGTCGCTTGATTTGCTTGCATCACATTTAACTCACATTAAGCAGCATCTACTGCGTTATATTTACGTCGCAAGAGAGCTCCCTGTCCTCAACATTTTAAAATATCCAGAAAGATATTTTAAACATTTTAAATCAATTGCTTAAGGTCTTATTCAAATTTTATGATTTTTTATTGGATACAATACTGTCTTATACTGTACACCTTGGGCTATTTAAGCACTTTGGCAAAAAGATGCCAATCTATTTCTATTATGTTAATCAATTACCCACTATCGATCACATATAAGACACAAATAAAGATGCGTTTTTATGCATTTTTTAGAGTAAATAACCTAAATTTGAGTTATCAGTAATCTACTTAGCTTTAAATCCCACTCGAAATCCGCCCCAATGTTTACCGTTTACAAAAATGGGCACAGACAAGTCGTGCATCACTTCGCCCGTATCGCGTTTATAAGTTTGCAATAGCACAGGTTCAGTATGGGCGCCGCAACGGATCCCTGTCGGATCATTAAACAAGCGTTTGGTTCGATTGTGCACCATATCAACCTCAACTTTGCCTGTCAGTGCTTGGCTAAAGCGTTTATTATGGGTCGGAAAATAACCTTTCCTATCAACGGCTCCCGCATAAATAATTTCGCTGTGTTTTGCCAGAATGGGCTCTTGAATTGTTGGAAAATGCTGATCGGTATAACGGTCGAAAGCCGTGCTGTATTTCTGTGGCTGAGTATTGGCAATAGGTTGATATTTAGGATTAAACAAATCCGCCTCGCTAAAACTGCCACTGGCTAAACCTTGTGCTAACTTGTCACCGCACGCTTTAGCGGCAACATTCGCCAATTGCAAAACCTGCTGATCGAAGGTTTGTGTATCCCATTTAGACAGCGCTTTAAAAATACCCTCAGTGGTCAAGGATAAAGTAAAGGCCTGCTCGGATACGCTATGACTCTGTTTACCCGTCGAATTTAACGAGTCACGTATTTGAGTCACCGAGCGGCTAATGTCGTTAGTAGTGTTGTTATATTGTTTGAGTGAATCTTCCATATCACCTAAGGCATGGGCCGATTGGGTCACAGAAGCCGAAATCTCAGTGAAGTGCGCGTCTAACTCGCCCATGGCGGCGACCACATCGGCGGTTTGCGTCACGACCCTTTCCATCAGCCCAGAAGTTTTATCCGTTTCACTGCGGATTTCTAATAGCATTTTGCCAATATCTTGGGTTGCACCCGCCGTTTTACCCGCAAGGCTGCGTACTTCGTCTGCCACTACCGCAAAACCTCGCCCCTGCTCTCCCGCACGAGCCGCTTCGATGGCCGCATTTAACGCCAACAGATTAGTTTGCTCGGCAACGGAGTTAATCACCTCGGTAATTTTTTGGATTTCTTCGGCTCTTGATTTAAGCGCCTGCACTTGCTCAGCGGCAGTATCAATATCCGTACTCAGTGAACGAATGGCTGCAACACCTTTCTGAGCTTGACTTCGTCCCTGCACGCTAACGCGCTCAGCCTCTTGAGCTTGGCCTAAAATATCGGCGGCATTATCACCAAGTTGGGCCGTAGTGTGGCTCAATTGCCCTGCAGCAACCGCAATGGCACTGGCATGCTCGCCATTTGATTCAATTGATTTATTCAATAAATCAATAAAATGCGACACCTCAGCCGAACCGATAGCAATTTTGCTGGTTTGCACACTAATGTCGTGGGCGGGAATGCTTTGCTCTTGTAATGCCTTAATGTTTGCCTCATCGGTGTCGAGCTTAGCCTTAGATGCGCGCAAACACACCCACACCACTAAGCCACAGGCAAGAACGCCCAAGATCAACGCCTGCACAATACTCGGAAGATGCAGTCCCTCAAGTAATAAACTCCCCAGAGTGACCAGCGTGAAACTGATGAAAATTAAAATTTTGTGCTGTATTTCCATATACTTCCCGTAACTGCGCAAGGTAAAAATGAAAGGGAAATGCTAAGAGTCGAATCATTAGCCTTCGTTCAGTTGGTATCAATTACAGCAGCTATTGATTACAACTGACGAGGGAGGACTAACTATGATAGCGCTCAAGATTTATAGTTTTAGTCTATTTCTCTGAATAAGCTAGATAATTTATCTCGCTAAATAAACAAAGTAGAAGTTAGCTATCATCAACAGTCTCACGAGCGTATGGCATTAGACATTAGTATTAATCTATCGAGATATAGTCCTAGTCCATCTAAAAGCGGATCTTCCTTGAGAAAACCAACTTTGCCCTGAAATGCGTGCCCCGTCGCCTTCTAGGTAATAAATCACATAGGGACGACTGCACTTATGCCAAGAAAACTGCTAATATCGGCGCAATTTTTTTGAGCTAACGAGATCAAGATGGGCAGAGCATATCAAAACAAGAAAGAATCCATGGCGAAAACAGCCGGTCAAAAAACCCGCATTTATTCACGCTACGGTAAAGAGATTTACGTTGTCGCTAAGCAAGGCGGCGTAGAGCCCGATGGAAACTTATCACTGCGTCGCTTAATTGAACGCGCTAAGAAAGACCAAGTGCCTGCGCATGTTATTGAACGCGCAATTGAAAAAGCCAAAGGCGGCGGTGGTGAAGATTACGATACCGCCCGTTACGAAGGTTTTGGTCCTGGCAACTGCATGGTCATTGTTGACTGCTTAACCGATAACGTAAAACGTACCTTCACCGAAGTGCGTCAAGCCTTCGTGAAAAACGATGCAAAACTCGGCGGCCCTGGTACAGTTGGCCACATGTTTGATCATCAAGCCGTGTTCGTGTTTGCGGGTGATGACGAAGATGCGATTTTAGAACTGCTGATGATGGCTGACGTTGATGTAAGCGATGTTGAGCTGGAAGATGGCTTAATCACAGTTTACGCGCCGCACACTGAGTACTTTAAAGTCAAAACTGCGCTGACCGAAGCGATGCCAGAAGTTAACTTTGAATTTGACAATATCACCTTCGTACCGCAGGACATGACTAAAGTTGAAGGTGAAGATGTCGTTATGTTTGAAAAGTTTATTGCCGCACTTGAAGATTGTGACGACGTACAAAACGTCTATCACAATGCGGAAATTGATGACTAAACGTTTCTTTCGCCTGAAACAAAAACGCAGCCAAGAGCTGCGTTTTTTATTTATAGATCAAAATATTAAGCTTCAATAAAGCAGCCATGAAACCCTAGTGGCAATACCCTGTTCATTTGAGCTGAAGCGATGGGGCCCGCACTGATATCACTGGCACGAAACAAAGACAAACCAGACTGTGCATTATGGTAATCGAGCCAAGTCATCAGTAAATAGGCTTCGTGCTGCTCAGTGGCGGGGATATAGAGCGGCTCTTCGGCAATTTTGCCTTTGCCAAGATAAAACTCGCTATAGCTCGCGTCGCCAAGTGTATCCGCACTGTGCTTGCTGCTGTCTTTTGCATTATGAATACAATACAGAGTGTTACTTAGCCCTGATTCAGATTCGGCTTCTGCTTCATATTTAAAGTTAGAGCTGGAGCCAGAGTTAACAGCTGAATCTGATCTTGCTCCAACGCCAAATAACGGAGCAAACGCCGAAGCCCCGCCTGTTTTCTCTGCAAACGTTTTTTCACCGCTAGTTTGTTTTTTACCCATAATGTGCTGCGAAAACTGGGGAAACTCCATCATCACGCCGCGGCGGTTAATACGTGCAGAGGAAGACAAGGTCTCTGCAAACTGCGCTTTGCTAGCTGCTGTGAGTGGTACTGTGAGCGGTACTGTGATAGTCACTAACTCTGCATGGGGTGTCTTAGTTTTACGCTCCCCCGTCAGTAACCCCTTCATCCCTTGGGTTAAAATAGCTGAATTGGGGTAGAGGCAAAGCTGCACAGAAAGTTCGTCATTCTTCTCAATGGCTTGACCAAAGTGAAACACAAATCCCGCAGGCAGCGGGTGTAACTGCCGCGCTTTAAAGTCGGCTTTGTCGATAACCAGTAATTGCGATGGCAATTCGGGGCGCCATTTAAAAGCATCAATATAAGTTTCGCCCTCTTCATACACGCAGGATGAAATGTAAAACACCAGCTTATTCTCACTCTGCGCGAAGGCATGTAAATAGCTAGCTTGAGGTAATTCAATCACTTCCATTCTGGCAATGCTGTCATCGGCTGCCACTTGATACACAAGTAATTGCTTCTCACCACCGACATACCAGACGCCAAAATTCCATAGTCCACCTTGTCCGTCATCGAGTGGGTGAGCAGAAAAGGGCAAGCCCTTAAATTTGTCACCAAAGCTTTTCACGCCAAGCGTGGTTAAGGTCTGAGCATCAAGTCGATAGGGTGAACCCGCCTCCCATAAAGCGAGCAACTCGCCGTGGCGCGGCAATAAACTAGTATTGGCCACATTCAAATCGTCGTTATTTCGAATAGGTAAAGCATTGGGGATCACTGTGCCTGCAGTCGTGTACTTAAACGCGCCAGCGGCCTCTTCCACTTTAAACTTCTTTGTTTGGATAAACTTAGCCTGATGCTGAATTTGCCTATTGCTCACACTAAACTGCTGCACCATGCCATCGCCATCGAACCAATGCTGATATGCCTTACCTGCCCGAGACATTTTCGCTGGCCCATTACGATATAGATTGCCGCTCAACTGCGCTGGCCACTCGCCTGAAACCTGCATAGTCAGTGGCTGATAGTCAGCTTCAGCACCACTAAATCCAATCGCCCATGGCTCACGTGCGACCGTTTGTGCGTTATCCAGCGCCAGCAATTTATCCACTGAACTGGCCCAAACTGCACTCGTCATGAGGGCGGCTGAGCCTGCTAGAAATTGACGTCTATCCATGGTGCAGCGCCCCTCTTAGCGAATGTGTATAGTGATTTGCGCATCGGCCTGCAAACTAAAGCTGGCGTCTTTAAAGCTCGCAGGTCCAAAACTGCCGGCGTTATTGCTAAAACCATAGCCTTCACTCGGCACACCTAACATATTGGTATCTAAGCTGTGGTTGCCATTTTCATCGTGAAAGACCTTGACCGCATATTGGCCATCAGCGAGATCGCTAAATACCAGCCTATGCTCTGTCTTAGTGACGGGTTTTATCATAGACGCACTAGGATTGTGGCCTGCGGCGTAATCCTCGGCATTGGCGTAAAGCTCCACCATCAAGGCGCCGGTTTGTACTTGAATATTATCGATATCCACAGTCAGGGTATGTGCCTGGCTCTCAGCCGACATGCTTCCTGCCGACAAGAGCGAGCAAGCTAAGCCTGCGCCCCAAATCGCTGATAACGTCCTTTTGGTCATATTTGCTTGGCGAATCTGAGTTGTCATAGCCGAGTTCACGTGTTTCATGTCTTACTCCTGTTATTTGCGCTGATAAGTAACTGCGATGGAGTTAGCTTAAAAAATCGCAGGACGAAAAACAGGTGCCAAAAGTCATGAAACAAAATGATAACAACATGACTTTTGGCATAGTGACATCTGGCGGTGATACCTTAGAATGGTCGGCAGAATTGGATTAAGGAATAGACATTCGTGCTAGAAAATCGATTAGCGAAAGAAGAAAACATGTTGATTGCCGCTGGAGTGCTCACTTGGGCATTAGTCGCTTGGGTTGGGATAAACCAAGCCGCATTACATACATGGCAAGGCATGCTCAATGTAACACTTTATGGGCTGTATTTAGTGCAATTTATACTGATAGCTACCGATAAAGTTGCGCATAATAATATTCAACTTCGCCGCATAACCACGCTAGTGATGCCGTTGACCGTGATGAGCTTAATGCTCACAGCAAACAACGCATTACTGCCTATCCTCTTCGTCATTTGGGCGTCACTGTTGCCTGAGTTTTTTAGTCGTCGCCAAGCCATTTCACAGCTAGTGTTGGTCAATGTTGTTTATTACCTACTGCAGCAATGGCAATTGCATGAACAAAGCAATGTGTTCAATATTTTGATTTATCTTGGTTTTCAATTCTTTGCCTACAGCAGTAGCCAAGCAAGGCTTTCTGAACGTAAATCACGTTTGATACAAGAACAGCTAAACCAACAGCTTATTGCCACTCGCGCGCTGCTGAGCCAAGCCAGCGAACAGCAAGAAAGATTAAGGATATCACGCGATTTGCACGACATTCTCGGCCACCAACTCACAGCGCTTTCCCTGCAATTGGAAGTACTAAGCCATACAGCGCCCGAGGAGCTCAAACCTCAAGTCAATCAAAGTAAATCCTTAGCTAAACAGCTACTTGAAAGTATTCGCGCCGTCGTCAGGGCTCAAAGAGTGCAAGTGGGATTGGATTTAGTCCCACCTTTAGAGGCACTGATGACCCGCTTACCCAGCGTGACTCTTCACTGCAAAGGGATGAAGCCACTGCAATCAGCCGAACTGACTCAGGCACTACTGTTAGTGCTGCAAGAAGGCATCAGCAACGCCGTACGTCACGGCAAGGCGAATCAACTGCAACTGAGCATGGAAGACTCCCAAAGCGCACTGGTATTACAACTGAGCGACAACGGCGTTGGGCTAACACGGGGAGCTGCGCGAAACGCATCAGCTAAAAGCGGCACTGGACAGTTCGGTACTGGGCTCGGCGGCATGCAGGAAAGGCTACAACCCTTTAATGGCACCTTGGAGTTAAGGGCAAATGACTCGGCGTCCGGTTGCCAACTCACCCTCACACTCCCAGCACTCGCTTAACTTTTTATTAAAAAAATCTTTGGAATAGCTATGGATATGCAAAACAACATCATCAGTGTCGGTTTAGTGGAAGATCAGCAATTGGTTCGCCAAGGGATCGCTAGCCTGCTCGCTATTTCCGACAACATTCGCGTGTTATGGCAAGCCGAAGACGGTCAAGATGCACTCAAAAAGCTTGCCAGCAATCCCGTCGATGTGCTGCTCAGTGATATCCGTATGCCAAATCTTGATGGTATCGCCATGCTCAAACAGATACGGCAAAGTGCCAATCGCTTACCTGTCATCATGTTAACCACCTTCGACGACAGTGAGTTATTCCTCAATAGTTTACAGGCGGGAGCCAACGGCTTTTTGCTCAAGGACGTGTCACTCGACAAGTTACTGCACGCCATCGAAACCGTCGCCAAAGGCGGCTACTTGATAGAGCCTTCGGTACTCAAACAGATGAGTGAGCCTAAACCTGCACCTAGCGTTGGGGTAACTAGAAATGAATTATTGTCGGAACGGGAGCGGGAAATTCTCAGTTTTATGGCGGGCGGCTTCTCCAACAAGGAAATCGCCAATGCGGTATTTTTAGCCGAGGGCACAGTGAAGAATCATGTCTCTAACATACTCACTAAACTCGATTGCCGAGACCGTACCCAAGCTGTGCTCAAGGGATTACAACTGGCATTGATTTAACCCATTAGCATTAAACCAAACCCGATTGCCAACAAAAAGGGCCATTTAAGGCCCTTTTTGTGCTCATCTAAAGCGATGAGTTATAGCTAAAACCTAACGAAGATCCATCTCTTGGATAATTTCATGGGCAATAGCTGGCGTTGTACAGCTCGGGGTTTCATGCAAATCCGCTTTTAACTGACCTTTACGGTGCTTAAGTGCTGCATCTAATTTTTTCGATGCTGCTTTGATTGCTGGGTACATAACCTCATCGGTACCTGAAGCAGAAATACGGCTTCCTTCATAATTCGTACGAAGCTCAACCTGATACTCGCCATGCTCTTTCGCAATAATAATGTCCAGTGCGATCAGAGAGGGGAAATGGGTGGCGATTTTTGCAAATTTTTCGTTAACATCTTCTCTAATAGAATCAGTAACATCGACGTGGTGACCAGAAATATTTATTTTCATAGGTTGTCCCTTTTAGTGTCATTACTTTTATTTTTGCTTCACTAATAGAGCTTGGGGCATGCAGGATAAAACACAAGGGTTATTGGCAAATATTTCGGTCAACTCAGGTATTAGCATCTCCTAAATGTGACCTCCATCAAGAAGTCAAAAATAAAACAGCGAGAAAAACATGATTAAGTGATTGATTTATAAACAGGCATTAATAATAAATCAATCACAAAATGCAATACGACATAAGGTAAATACGCTTAATATTTACGTTGCACACTCTGCTGCCAAAACTGTTGGGACAAATGATGCGTCTTGGTCGATAAACGCGACACTTGATCACCCCGCGCCG
Organism: Shewanella sp. NKUCC05_KAH; assembly: GCF_019345585.1. NCBI lineage: Bacteria > Pseudomonadati > Pseudomonadota > Gammaproteobacteria > Alteromonadales > Shewanellaceae > Shewanella > Shewanella sp. NKUCC05_KAH. The sequence goes on along the minus strand of NZ_JAHKQZ010000003.1, from coordinate 206,249 downwards.
CCGCATCGAGCGTCTGCTCTAAACTCTGCTGAGCCAAGTCGCTGATCACATGGATAGCTCGGCTAATTTCTGCGGCCACCGAAGTCTGCTGCGTCATCGCCGCCGCATTATCATCACTCAAAGAATTAATTCGCGAAATAGATGAAAGCAACTCGCCAAAAGCCACACTCGCATCTTGCGCTAAGCTTACCGAACGTTTTACCTGTTCCTGCCCTGCCATCATGGTCGAGGTCGCCCTTTGAGTGCTTTCCCTAAAACGGCTAACAATTAACTCGATTTGCGAGGTGGATTGGCTAGTACGGCTCGATAACTGCCTGACCTCATCGGCCACCACGGCAAAACCACGACCACTCTCCCCTGCCCGCGCCGCTTCAATTGCCGCATTTAAGGCTAATAAGTTAGTTTGGTCGGCAATGGCACGTATGACTTCGAGCACTTGGTGAATCGCACGGCTATCTTGTTCAATAGCTTGTACAACATCGGAAAAGTGGCTCACTTGTACACTTAACTGATGTATCGCATCAATAACCGTTTCTAAACGTGAATGACCGCGTTGAGCCGCCTCATGGCTCGACACCATTTCCGAGGCAGTGCGATGAATATTTCCCGTTACTTCAGCAAAACTGGCACTCATCTGCTCCATCGCAGTCGCAGCTTGCGTGGTTTGTTCACTCTGACTATCGGCATGCTCCCAAGTGTTTGTAATGGTTTGTTTAAGGCTGACACTTTGTGCTTGGATCTCACTGGCAGAATCAGCCATACGGCCAACAACGCCACCAATTTCAGTGATCAAAAAACGTAGGGCGAGGTCTAATTTACCGATCTCATCTTGGCGGCCGGTGTACACGCCCGTAGCGACGGGATCGTCAATAATGTTGGTTGCCATAGACACAAGCTTTTGCAGCGGTTGCATCAGGTAATACCATGCTAGGCACGCGAGACTCATCCCTACCACTGCGGCAACTATGGGGGAATAACTGGCAATTATCGCCGTAGCCGTAATCGAAACCAGCATGGCAAGCAATATTTTGCCACTGAAACCTAACCTATCTTTACGCAACACTTTAGGTTGCTTGCCCTGATTAATATCACGGTAAATACTCTCAGCGGCTTTAATCTGCTCAGGGGTAGCTTGGCGACGAACAGATTGATACTCATGAACTTTACCATCTTCATACACTGGCGCGACGTAGGCATTCACCCAATAATAGCCGCCCGTTTTGGTGCGATTTTTAACTATCCCCATCCAAGGCTTGCCCTGCTTAATTCGCTCCCAGAGGATCTTAAATGCAGCCGCAGGCATATCTTGATGGCGCACTATGTTATGTGGATTCCCTTGCAACTCAGCAACACTAAACCCACTGATCTGCGAAAAGGTCTGATTCACATATTTAATGTTTCCCTTCAGATCCGTCGTTGATAGTAAAATCGCATTATCTGACAGGTGTGTTTCACCATTTGTAGAATTTTTATGCATAGGGTTATCAGGCTAGGTCTCGGTAAAAAAGATAACGCATTCTGCCAAAACCGTCGTCTATCAAAATTGATAAAGCTCACATTGGCAGCATAAAAATTAACCTAATGCTAAACAAGCAGTAACCACTAAACACATATCAACAAATAAAAACAAACAATTGTGACAGAGCGCTCGTTACGCTACATACGTTAAACTCGCCACCCTACACTCGCTAAAGCAGATCAGCTTAAGATCACAGATTCACATTCGAATCTAAATGATATCGTTTATCATTTGAATTAACTAAGTTATACTTCTCGCGGTTAGTTATCTACTGCTATAGAAATGCATTTGTCGTTAAGCCAAAAAGCTCAAGCACACTTTGCAGAATCAACAGTAACGGATAGCCATAACAGACCCATATTGGCTCGAAATGAGAAGTGGCACTTATGTCTAATACACCCGCGTTTGAAACCTCAACGCAATCTTCTACAACTCAAATGCGCTCGTTCTCGCTGATTTCGCGGGAAATTGTGCAATGGTTTAAGCAAGAGCAATCGCAGTTTGCCTTCAAAGTCTTTGCCCGTGCGAGTGCCGCTCTACTGGCGGGTTATGTTGCGGCAGCAACCTTGGCTTGCCTGCTGACATTAGTGCTACCTATGCCGCGCTTTGAAAGCACGATAACGGCCAATATGTTAGCTTTCCTGTTTTATGCCATCGCTATTATTTATGCCTTTTGTGTGCGTAAAACCTGGCATGCATGGCGAGATTTAGGCTTAGTGAGTTTGTTATGTTTTGGATTGATCAAGGTATGTGGGCAATAAGATGAAAGAGACATTTTTTAGAACTTTATCTTGGCTACATACCTGGGCAGGCTTGCTGGTATGTTGGGTATTATTGTTGATCTTTTTTGCGGGTAGCTTGAGCTATTTTCGCCATGAGATCAGCCTTTGGAATGAACCCGAATTACACAAAGGGGTTTATCAAGACTACCGAGCCGATACCCTCGAAAACCAATTAGATAAAGGTCAAAGTTACATAGAAGCGCATTCGCCGGCAACAGCGCAGCGCTGGATGATAGGTTTTCCAACTGAACGAACCCCCTTTCAAAGCGTTAGCTGGCAACTGCCACCAGAAAAAGGTCAGCGTCGTGGCAAGACTGAAGAACATGTAGCCTTAGCAGATGGCAGCGGCATGATCTCTGAAGTGCGTGAGAGTCGCGGCGGTGATTTCTTCTATCGTCTGCACTTTGACTTGCACTATATGTCCGCTATTACAGCCCGCTATATCGTCGGCGTTTGCACTATGTTTATGCTGATCGCCCTTATCAGTGGCATAGTGATCCACAAACGGATCTTCAAAGATTTGTTCAGTTTTAGACGGGATAAAGGCGCTCGCTCTTGGCTAGACGCGCACAATGTGAGCTCTGTCATCGCCCTGCCCTATCATTTGATGATCACTTATACAGGGCTTATTACCCTAATGCTTATCTATATCCCATGGACGGTTAATACCGCCTATTCGGGTGATAACCAAGCTTTTTTAAAAGAACTTAATCCCGCCAGACAAACCGAGAAAGCCGCGGGGATTAGTGCGCCACAGGTGCAACTAAGCCAATTACTACCTCAAGTGAAAGCCGCATGGGGCGATGCGCCAATTAAGCAAGTGATAGTGTCATACCCTAAAGATCAAAATAGCCAAGTGACCTTTTACCAAAACACAGGTAAAGATGTGACCGATGAAGCCAATATTTTGATATTCAACGGGATAAATGGTGAGCTTAAATATGCCAGCCCGCACGAGGCCTCAGGAGCATCCGCGACTTACGATACTATGATGTCGCTGCACACGGCACGTTTTGCCGCCCCGCTGCTAAGATTTTTATTCTTTTTCTGCGGTTTATTAGGCTGCGCTATGATCGCGACAGGCACTTTGATGTGGGCCATTCGTCTACGTCAAAAACAGCAAAAATTGATCGATAAAGGCGAGAAACCAAGCTTTGGATTACGTTTAGTTGAAGGGTTAAACTTCATGTTTATCTTAGGATTACCCTTAGGCACTGTAGCCTTCTTTTACGCCAATCGTCTCTTATCGACAAGTTTTGCAAGCCGCTCTGAATGGGAAGTTCACAGTTTCTTTATCGCGTTAGCGGCAATGGGAGTTTGGGCTTTCTTGGGTCGTTCACGTCGCCAGTGGCAAACCGCATTACGACTCACAGGGACTTTGTGCTGTGCGCTGCCAGTGCTCAATGCCTTCACATCACCAAGCAATATCATCGACAATATCCAATCCCATCAATGGGCTTTAGTCGGATTTGACGTGCTCGCAGTGCTACTTGGTGGCGCTATGCTATTTGCCAGTAAAAGAGTGACTTTGATTGCTAAGGCCCCCGCTAAACGCCCAGCAAAAGCAAAAAATGCACGTAGAAGCGAATCCCAAACATCCCTTGCCAGCGATCTTAGTTCGTCATCTTCATTGGAGGAAGCCAAATCATGATGCCAGAATTTATTCCCCTACTTGGGATCTTAGGTTTGAGTTATCTTTCCCTCGCCCTGTTTGCCTTAGCTAAATTTGGTCACTTCAAGGATGTGTTCAATCGTCCACCAGCACAATGGCAAAGTCGTTTGCTAACCTTGTTTGCTTGGTTACTACTAGCATTTAGCTTAAGTGCCTGCGCGAGCGATCAGGGCTGGGCCTACGGGAGCATTTTGTTTATGGGAATAATTTCCCTCGCGGCAATGCTGGTCATCCTAACGTTAAGCTACAGCCCGCGCCATTTACCGATAGGAATCGTCACTGGCAGCGTGCTCACTGGCACTCTATTACTGAGTGCTGGGATCTAATGTCCAGCTAACACTGGCATGGCGATCATGGCTAAGTGAGCACCGCTAGGCTATAGTGCCCTGATGTCCTTCAGATAGGAGAAAATAATGGGCTTTAACTTAACGGTTAACTGGCAAACCTCGCCCGCCGAAGAAGGCGAATTTTGTCGAGACCACAGTATTACCTTTGGCAGCGGCCAGACGATTCAAGCCTCGTCGGCACCGGAATACAAAGGCAATGGGCAAAATGTCAATCCAGAGGAAAGCCTGTTGGCTGCATTATCCTCATGCCATATGTTGACCTTTCTAGCGATTGCGCATCTTAAGCGCTTACCTGTAACCTCTTATGTGGATAATGCCACTGCAGAGCTGGGTAAAAACGAGGCGGGCAAGTTGGCCGTGACAAAGATGGTGCTCAATCCTAAGGTCATTTTCGCTGAAGGGGTCGAAGTCAGCCAAGAAACCCTTGAGAAAATTCACGAGAAAGCACATGCAAATTGCTTTATCGCTAATAGTTTAGCAACAGATATTCAAATCAAGTTTTAGGATTTGAGCAGATCTTTATGGCCCGCTGATGGTTTTCTTAAGCGGGCTTTTTTATTGCCGCACCGTAAATTAATAGCTGTCTGAATCATTGCTATCATCGAATTATCCGCGCCACCTAACCATCCACAGAGTCTAACTTTTCACCATTATTCAGCTCAGGTCCAGCTTTTAAACAGTACGATAGAAGCCAATCTTAGCTTGGTATCATCTGTTGGAATTAAAAGATGCACATTCAACCACTGCGAAATTCCCTGTCTGTCAGCCCACAAAAAAATGTCTCCACTGCTGAATTTGCACAAGTTAACAATGCCGTTCAAACCAGCGCACCAGCGTCAACTGATACAGTAACGCTTTCTAGCGATGCAAAACAATTGGCGGCGAATACGCAAAAACCAGCAGAAATGCCAGCACTGAGGGATAACATAGAAACCTTAGTCGAATTGAAACACGCGAAGATGAAGTATCAAGTGATCGCCGACATGACCAATTTAGCGACAGGAACGAGCCAAGGGATTTCAGCACCAACGGCCTATTATCTAAGCCATAACGAAGACGCGAGAGCAATGACAGTGAATCACCTTGCCCAACAACAGCAAGTGAACACTATGCAAACCTATGCGGAAACAAGTAAAAATGGGAATAGAAGTATTAATGAATGGGCATAAAAATGGGTGTTGTCTCGGGAACCAAGAGACAACACCCTAACTTTGTACGCGGACATGCTAGCCGAGATACCTTAAATTTCGGTTAAATACTGAATTTAAATATCAATTACTTAGCTTTAATATCCTGTGCCATACCTTTTACAGGCAAAGGTTGCACTTTTAAGGCTGGGATTGGCTGTTTAACCAACTCATCCTTTAAATAACTTATTGCAGTTTCAAGCTGCGCATCTTTTCCATTAAAGGTAGCAAAAGGTAAGTTATCGACTTCAATATCCGGCGTTACGCCATGGCCTTCAAGCACCCAGCGGCCATCCATTGCATACTGTGGATACTCGGCCACCCGCGCCATCCCTTTATCGGTCAACGCATTTCGCCCAGATAACCACACACCCGCACCTGCCGTTTGCTTACCAATTAAGGGCGCAATACCGAGTGCTTTAATCCCTGCGGAGAAGGTTTCGCCGTCGGAATAGGTCAGTTCATCGGTTAACACCACTAAATGACCGCGGAAGGTTTGTTGCATATTGGTGTTTGGCGTGCCGTGGGTCGGTTGCCAAAACGCCCAAGCGCGGCGTAGTAACTTCTCGATAATCCAACTGTCAATATTGCCACCGCGGTTACGGCGGACATCGATAATCAAACCCTCTTTATCGTAGTTGGCATAAAACTCACGGGCGAAACTTTCAATATCACCACCGCCCATGGCATATAAGTGCAAATAACCCATCTTGCCCTGACTTGCATCCTCGACCACAGCCGCGTTATGGCTCACCCAATCTAAGTAACGTAATTGACTGTCCACCACAGCGCTAACGGGCATGACGATGGTTTTATGGGTTTGGCTACCACGCTTAAGCTGTAGTAATACTTGCTTATCCTGTTGATTGCGCAGAAGACGCGTGACGTCGGCCACATTCACCACTGGCGTGCCATTAATAGCCAACAGCATATCGCCTTCTTTAGCATCGACTTCGATACGATTTAACGGTGAAGCATTAGCCGGTAACTCAGGATCGTTACTGTAAATGTGCGCAATTTTCACGCCATCTGCAGTTTGTTGTAGGCGCGCGCCAAGGCTTGCCGCTTTAGCCGCATCGGGATCTTGAGGTAAATCACCACCGCGCACCTGTGAGTGCAAAGAATCTAACTCGCCCATCATTTGCATGAAGATATCGTTCAGTTCGTTACGGTCAGTCAGGCGGTCGAGCAAAGGTTGATACTTAGCTTTGGTCGCTTGCCAATCGAGGCCGCGCATCTTCTTGTCGAAGAAAGATTCTCGGTGCATCAACCAAGCATCTTCAAACATTTGCTGCCATTCAAGCTGCGGAGAAATCGCTAACTGCCATTGTTCCGTTTGCACTTTGGCATTATCCGTATCGCCTAATTTATTGCCGCCATCAACAATCAGGAGAGATTTCTCATTACTGTGCTTACGTAGCATCAGCTTTTTACCATCGGCAGAAACCTCATATTGGCCAATGTCCTCGGCAAAAACCTCGGCTTTGGGGCTTAATCGGTCAAATTTGATGGTCATTAAATTAGGTGCGACATCGTCACCAATAGCTTGATCTAACAGATAAAGTCTATCATCGACGACGCGCAGCTTACTGTAATTGCCTGAATCGACAGGCACTTGCCATAAACGCTGGGAGATCCCTGCCCAATCGATTTTCACTGGACTCGGTTTATCCTTAGCATCGGTTTTTTCAACTTGATTCGATTCGAGTTCATTGGGTTTACTAAAGGGGAATTTGGCATTTTTGACCAGTGCGATGGCAAAAATTTGGCTGCGTTTATCAAACACAGGGCCCATGTTTCTATCGCCCCAAGGTGAACTTGGTGTTGCGCTGAATTGGCGATTCGATAGGAAATATAGCCACTGGCCGTCACTGCTAAAGGTTGGCGAATAGGACTCGTATTTGTCGCTGGTGAGCGTCTCGGCCTTATTTTCATCCACAGAATAAAGGATGATTTGCGGACGTTGTTTACCGATTTCCGACTTAGTTAATGCAATAAAACGGCTGTCACCGGACCAGCGGATATCGGCGTAAGGCCCAAGTCCCTCGCCGTTAGTGATGATTTTTTGATTGGTATTTTTCTTTAAGTCGAGCAGCCAAACATTACCATCGTTATCGTCATGGGCGATAAATCGACCGTCACTGGACAAATTAAGACTCATTCTTAAAGTATGACCGTCTTTGGTTAACTGTTTAGCGCCACTGCTGCCATCAGCAGGGAATTGCCAAATTTCCTGCTGACCTGTCATGTCGCTAATCGCATAAACCGACTTGCTATCTTGGCTCAACACAGCTTCCCTTACGCGATAAGTCCCCGGCAGTGCAACTTGAACTAAACGCGAGCCATCAATACCCGCGATTGCCACGTGGCTGCGGGCGGTGATCACCACTTTATCGCCAGCGGGGGCCAAATTAGTTGAAGAAGCGTAATCCATAGGATCTGTCACCCAATGCTCACGGCGCTCGGCAAAATCGGAAATGAGTTCAATATTGAGTAACGAGTCTTTAGCGGCCGCAATATCAAACACATGGATATCCGCACCTAACTGGAATACCACTTTGCCTTGGTCCATCCGCGCACCGCGGACTTGCCAATCTTTAAATTGAGTCAACTGTTTTGCATCTGAACCATCGAGCGCCATCGACCAGAGGTTGTCGTTGCCATCGCTGTCGCTGATAAAATAGAGTCTGTCCTGCCATAGCATAGGTTGGCGCACTGAGCCGTCGTGTTGGCCGCTAAGCAACTGTGCTTCGGTTTTGCTGCCAAGTTTAAAGCGCCATAATTCACCTTTTGCGCCGCCACGGTACACTTTGGCATTATCGCCAGTCACTTGCAGACCAAAGCGGGTGAAGTACACGTATTCGTTGCGATCATCAATCACACCTTCAACTGCATCGGCTAAGGGGAAATCTGTGGTGGTGAGGGTTTGAGGATCGACGCTGCGCAGTATCCAATTATTAGCAGGACCAAAACCAGTGTCGGTGGAATATAAAATCTCGCCTTTGGCAGTCCAGCCCTGAACTCGTACACGGCTATTCTCAAAACTCACCCGTTTAGCCACACCGCCCGTAATGGGGATCACATACACTTCGCTCGCGCCTTCATAGTTGGCAACATAAGCAACCCACTTACCGTCGGCCGAAATAGTCGCCCCTAGCTCTTCCGCAGGTAAACTCGTTAAGCGAGTAGCCGCTTTTTGACCTAAGGTCTGAGTCCATAAATCCCCTTCTGCAGTAAAGACTAAGGTTTGATCGTGCAACGCGGGCGCACGGTAATACCCTTGATTGCTCACCGCATCGACAGCGATGGTTTGGAACGCTGTTAATGTGCCTAGGGCAAGCATGCAGCAGGCGACAGAATGGCGAAGTTTCATGTATGACCTCTATCCTATTGTTATTTTTAGCAATAGACTCTTTACTACGAGATTTTGCTAGCAGATTTAGCGAAGAAATTCTTGCCATGGGCTTTTGTAAAAAACCACAATCAAGTCCAAAGCATGACAATTGAGCCCAACAAGCTAGCAGAATTTGATAGAGAGTTCAGTAACTTCAAGTCAGAGAAGTTTTAGCAAATGTGTCACATCTTAAATCGCGGAGGAACAACTGAATAAAAGACAAGATTCTTTAGAGGAAAACATCAAAGATCATAGCGTTACCATATTGCACTAGGATAAAAATATACCAGAGTCGGACATGAGTGGCTAACGTGAAGGGCTAATGTTAAGGGCTGACATACAGCGTCTTTAGCGGACTGTTTAGGCGGCTCATATTAGACTGTTTCGCCAGTGTCATTTGTTGCCATTTATTGATCACTCGTGCAATTTCACCGTTATCCATCAATGCCTTAATCGCATGATTAAACTGCTCTAACTGGCTTGTCTTGATACTCGCTTTACTGAACATTAAATGAATATGGTTTTGATCTAACACTAACTTAAGTGGCACTAGCTTGATGCGTTGATGCTGGCTGGCGATATAGGGCATGGCTAAGGTATCTCCGACGATCATATCTCCTCTACCGTAGATAAGCATTTGCACAGACTTATCTGAGTCGGGACTTAATACTAACAAGTGCTCCTGCTCTAATCGATATTGAGATTCTTGATAATCTGCACCATACCAACCGCTAGAAGGGACAAGTAGACGCAATTTTTTGGTAAAAATGTCCTCCCATTTATCGATATTAATCTGATCTTTTTGCTCATAAAGTACAAATAAGCGTAGCTCTTCATCTCGGTAATAGGTTGAAAAAAGAGCATAGTTTTGACGTTCATCCGTCATAGTCGCTCCCATCAACACATCTAACTGTCCTGCTCGCAACATCTGATGCGAGCGCTTAGCAGGCACATTAATAAAATGAACTTCACAACCAAGATACTCTGCAAATGCCCGCATCAGATCCACATCTAAGCCTTGGGCTTCTCCTTGAGGATCTTGCCAAGCATAGGGAGGCCAATCGTTGTAACCGACTTTAATCGTGTTCTTACAAGGTAAAGGACTATTGACCTGCGACACACTTACAGCGGGCAAGACTAAAAAAAGCATAAATAAGACAGGAACGTATTTAAACCATGGCATAGGCTAAGTTACTTGCCTCTTAAGTTGACTATCCTCTCTTGATTAAGATGAAGTATAACGATTCAGCGTCAGACTTCCGCGAGGGGGTTCTACCTCAGTAAGCGTAGTTGTCACTTAGATAGCGCGCCATAAACACCGGCGAGATCACAGTAATTAGCCTAAAAAAGGGCGAGGAATAATAACAAAAAAGCACAACAGCCAAGAGTGAGATCTAAACGACTCACTATACTGCGATAAAGGCTAAGCCTGAACGCAGGAAATAAAATAAAGTTTTATAAATTTAAATCAGACACTTATAAATAATAGCAACAACTTTAGTGGGATCCCCCATATCGACTTGTAACCAAACTATGTGTGTTCCCCCCAATTCCTCACCCTGAGCCGTGGCGGACTCTTTAGCTTCATCAAGCCGGTTTTCATGGCGGCTCACCCCAGTGACTAAAGCAAAACTATCGCAGTGGGTGACTTCAAAATCGTAGGCCACGTTAATGCGACGATATAGTTCATGCTGCTTGGTCGCACATCCAGATATTAAAACGCAAAAACATGTACTTAACAGAAAAAATTTAGACAAATCAATTAACCCACAGATTAAACACGCGGGTGAACATAACTAATTGCAATAGATAAAATTGTGAACAATGTCACATATAAGAAACCAAGGATAATACAGAAAGTTACAAATATTAATTAAATATCATGTAGTTAACTAAGGGTTGTTTTATGTTCACTGGTAACACAAGCTCATCAATTCCTCACCATAAAACTCACACTTGTAAAAAAAGGGAGCCAAGCTCCCTTCCTGCTTTTACGCCATGTTATTCCACTGCTAGGCAGACATCAGTAGGGCTAAAGCCCTTAAGCTAATATTTTGAATAAATGCACTTTTAATGCAGCAAAATCTGCCGCTAATTCCGCAGATAAGATGGGCTTACTCGCAACAGCTTCAAGCTCAGGCGGCAAGGGTAAGTTAAGCGTTAACTCTCTATCCACAACATCCTTAAATTTAGCGGGATGCGCCGTCCCCAAAAATATACCCACTTCATCGGGCACTAAGGTTAAAGATAAGGCCTTAGCCGCAATCGCCGCGTGGGGCTCAGACACATAACCGTGAGCGTGTAACTCGGCCAGCGCCTGTGACGTTTGCTCCTCCGATAAGCGAATACCCACTAAGCTACTCAGTGGCCAGCCTAATTTCTCACAAATGGCTTCCACACGCGGCCAGTTACTGGGTTCACTCACATCCATAGCATTGGACATAGTCGCTTGAGTCGGATTGGGCTGCCATTGGCCATTGTCTAAATAACGCGGCACAGTATCGTTGGCATTGGTCGCGGCAATAAAGCGTTTAACTGGTAATCCCATTGCTTTAGCGAATAAACCTGCGGTGAGGTTGCCAAAGTTACCACTTGGCACTGAAATCACAGGATCGGCTTCATGGCGTTGTTTAGACTGGGCAACCGCTTCAAAGTAATAGCAAATTTGCGCGAGTAAGCGGCTGATATTGATAGAGTTCGCCGAGTTTAAGCTCAGCCCATCGCGGACTTCGGGATCATCAAAGGCGCGCTTAACCAGATCTTGGCAGGCATCGAAATCGGACGAGACGGCGACTGTATGGATATTCTTGCCCAACGTAGTGAACATCTTTTCCTGTAGTTCACTGATCTTACCCTTAGGATAGAGCACCACCACATTGACTTTCTCAAGCCCATAGAAGGCATCGGCAACCGCTGCGCCAGTGTCGCCCGAGGTCGCAGTCAAAATGGTTAAGCGCGTGTCGCCCACAAAGGCATTAACGCATTGCGCCATAAAACGCGCCCCAAAATCTTTAAACGCCAGTGTTGGACCGTGGAATAATTCAAGGCAAGCGCGCTGCTCATCGACGGCAACCAAAGGTAAATCAAAGTTAAAGGCACGCTCAACTAATTCATCGACCGCATCTTGGCCTAACTCAGAGGCAAGCCATGCGCCGAGTACTTTTTTACTGCGCTCAACGAATGGCAACGCCAGCAGCCCTTCAATATCGTCTAGTACGGGTATTTGACTAGGAAAGAACAAACCTCTGTCTTTACCTAATCCCAGTTGTACCGCTTCTTTAAAGCTCACTTTCTGCGAAGGGTGTTTTAAATTATATAGTTCCATGCTCAACTCAACCTTTTGATGCTAAACCTTAAATGCTAATTTGGGGTACTTAGTCTTAGCTAAATTAACTATTAATCGACTCTACGCGTGCCTTGCTCATCGAGGCGACACACGTGGGCAAAGCCACCCACCTCGGTGAGATAATGCGCCTCTAACCAAGCTTTAGCGGTATTTGCCGTGGCTAAATCATCGGTAATCGAAAACAGCGTTGGGCCGCTGCCCGAAATCCCCGTAGTCAACATGCCTAAATCGGCTAAAGCGGCTCTGGCATTGTCGTAACCCGGGATCGCGGCGGCGCGATAGGGCTCGGCTAACACATCCTTTAATACGCTGATCGCAAGCTTGGCATTCTGCTGGTAAGACGCATGCACAAAGGCGCTTAAATAACGGCCAAAATCGATAGTGACACTTTTATCATATTGATCTGGCATGAGTTTGCGCATCATTGCCGTTGAAAGTGAAATCCCTGGATAGGCCACAACCCAATACCATTCTTTAAAGCTGGGTATTGCTTCGCAAACTGTACCCGGCACATTGAGCATCAATTGCATGCCGCCCAAATAACAGGGGGCAACGTTGTCATAGTGCACACTACCGCTGATCTTCCCTTCAAACTCGCCCATCAATTCCAGCAAAGCTTGCTCGTTATAGGGTCTATCAAAATGTTCATTCAAGGCATATAACGCCGCCACGACAGAGCTGGCACTCGACCCTAACCCACTACCGACGGGCAGGTTCTTTTCCAGTGTGAGTGCCACGCCTTCATCTGCTTTACCAAGCGCTTCTAAAAACTCCTTACTCATGGCTGTTAAGAAGAATTCAGCACATTGGTACACAATATTGTCTTGCGGATTATCAGGCAGTTTATGGGCCCAAGCGCCAGTTTGCATGAGACTCACACCCGACGCTGCCGCGGCGATAGTCACTCTGTCGCCCAGTAAACTACCATCAATCGGCGCCAAAGCAGCGCCAAGTAAATCAAATCCGACTCCTACGTTACCCATAGAGGCTGGAGCGTAAACGGTCAAACTCATACACTCACCTCACGAGTCCAATTCAAGGTTCTTAATACATCGGCAAAGGCACCAGCAGCGGTCACTTCAGTCCCTGCGCCATAGCCGCGTAGCACAAAGGGAATGGGCTGATAATAGCGGCTATAGAACGCCAAGGCATTTTCACCGCCTTTAACGCTATAAAGCGGATCCTGTGCATCCACTTCGGCGATACGCACACGGCACACACCATCCTCAATTTGCCCAACATAACGCAGCACTTTACCTTGGGCTTTGGCCTGCGCCACTTTTGCGGCAATTGCGGCATCAACCTGCGGTAATCGTGCCATAAAGCTTTCAACATCACCTGAATCATCAAACTCGGCTGGCAATACAGATTCAACCTGCACATCACTGAGCTCTAACTTTAGTCCCACTTCACGGGCAAGAATGAGCACCTTACGCGCCACATCCATACCACTCAAATCATCACGGGGATCGGGCTCAGTAAAACATTTTTCCCGCGCCAGACCAGTCGCTTCAGAAAGAGTCATGCCTTCATCCAGCATGCCGAAGATAAAGGATAAAGAGCCCGATAAAATACCGTTAAACTTATGCAGTTTATCACCCGCAAATAACAGTTTTTTCAGGTTATCGATCACAGGTAACCCCGCACCGACTGTGGTTTCGTATAAGAATTGGCGACGCTGTTTTAATGCAGTTTGGCGCAGTGCTTGGTAATAAGCATAATCGCGAGTGTTCGACTTTTTGTTCGGCGTGACCACATGCAAACCTGAGTTCATCACATCCAAATACAGATCCGATACTTGCTCGCTCGAAGTGCAATCCACCAGAACTGGATTAAGCAATTGTTGCTCTTTCACCCATGCAAGTAACGCTGGGATATCACAAGCTGGCTGGCTATCGGCAAGCAAGCTAGACCAGTTGCTTAAATCGATGCCCGCACTGTCAAGTAACATCTTGTTCGAATTCACTATGCCGCATACACGGATACTGATGTGCTGCTCTTTGAGCATGGCAGACTGTTGTTTTATCTGCTCGAGCAGGCCTGCCCCCACATTGCCGCAACCCACTAAAAACACATCTAAATACTGCTGCACATCGAAAAAACCTTGATGACAAGCCGCCACCGCATGCTTAGTCTTACGCTGCTCGATCACAGTTGAAATAGACCGTTCGGACGAACCTTGGGCGATAGCGATAATATTCACGCTTGCCTGCGCTAACGCTTGGAAGAAACGCGCTGCCACGCCTTTGTGGGTGCGCATGCCATCACCAATCAAAGAAACGATAGCGAGCTCATGACGCATAGCAATAGGTTCAAGCAAGTCACTTTTTATTTCTAATTCAAACTCTTGCTCTAAGGCCCATTTCACTTTGGCCGAGTCAGACGTCGCCACACAGAAACTAATACTGTATTCAGAGGAGCTTTGGGTGATTAAAGACACTGACACGCCGCTGCGGGAAATCGCAGCTAAAGTACGGCTCGCCATGCCAACCATGCCTTTCATGCCTGGGCCTGATATATCGAACATGGTCTGGTTATCTAAATTGGAGATAGCTTTAACCTGCAAGCCGGTTTCATCGGCTTGGTTTGATACCAGAGTGCCGGGCGCATCGGGGTTAAAACTGTTTTTGATATAACAGGGAATATGGAACTGGGCGATAGGCGCAATCGTCTTAGGATGCAGCACCTTAGCGCCAAAATAGGAGAGCTCCATCGCCTCTTGATAGCTAAGTTGTGATAACAGCTTAGCATCGGCAACCACACGGGGATCGGTATTATAAACACCGTCAACATCGGTCCAGATTTCACAACTTGACGCATCTAAACAGGCGGCGAGCACAGCAGCAGAATAGTCAGAACCATTACGGCCTAACGTCACCACTTTGCCCTGTTCATCGGCGGCGGTGAATCCCGGCATTACCCATACGCGCTTTTCACCTAATGCCAACGCACGAAACCTTGGCTTACTTATAGCGATATCGACCACGGATTCTAACGGCCGACCTCGACCTAGAAACAAGGCGCGCGGATCGAGTTGAGCAGACGTGATCCCCTTAGATAGCATCACTTGTTCCATCAAGGCTGCAGATAAACGCTCACCTGCCACCACGATTTCAGCACGTATGCCATCGGGACACTCTTGCAGTAAGCTAATGCCACGTAATCTATCCTGCCAAATCACCAGCTGCGCATTAAGTCCAGAAAAGAGCTGTTCACTCTGCTCACTCGACAACATTGAAGTAACAGCATCTTGGTATAGCGAGGTAAATACCCGCTCAACATGCTGCAGCACAGACGAATAATCTTCACCTTTAACTGCTACATCAACCATTTCTAGTAACGCATTTGTCACAGTCGCTGGGGCCGATAGCACAGTGGCTATGGGTTCAAGCTTAGATGACTTAGCAACGATATCCGCCGCCATCGAGAATCGCTGCCAATTTGCAAGCGAGGTACCACCAAATTTCATTACTTTCATCTTGTTCTCCTGTACCGCGCCCGACTTAGAAATAAGAGCTAGAAACAAAAAAGCCCGCTTCTTTGTGGGAAGCGGGCTCATCGTTAAAATTCTTTAGGGTGTATCAGCCCGCCCCCACTGTTGTTGTAGTGGTGGTTGTAATAATGGTAGTTACTACGAAACCTAGGCTATGCATGTGTTTGGGCTAATCCATGTTAATTTCTTGATAAACAGAATTGCTTTTTTTACCCGCGCTTGTCAACCCCTAAAATGGATTATTTATAGGCAAATATTAACGCTTGATAAAATACTGCATCAAGATTAGTTAATATGAAGTTTTCTAGGGGTAAAAATGCGATTTACGCAATAGATAACTGTTGACGTCAACGTAATGCGGCACGAAACCATTAGATAATCACTTGTTTTCAATCTAATTATTTATAGTGCACGTTAAAATAATGCGTTATTTGTTCTACCTCATCACTCAGGCTAAATTGACAGGCTAACGAGCAAAAATCACATTACTCATCCTTTCTACCGTAAAGCACCGACAAATTTGCCTAAAAAAAACCTGTGCGATATCTAACATAAGCCACTTCAAATTATCGCCAGCACTAAAAAAGCACGTTATTATGCGCGCACATTACGAATTGGAGGCGATATGAAGATCACTCAACACAGCGCGGTAACCATTCATTACCGTTTATCAGATCAAGAAGGCAGACTATTAGAAGACTCTTTCGACTCTGAACCTATGCTATATCTACACGGCACTGAAAACCTGATCCCAGGTTTAGAAGCCGCATTAGACGGTAAAAGCAAAGGCGAAAAACTCGATGTCACTATTAGTGCCGAAGAAGCCTATGGGCCTTATCACGATGGCCTACGTCAAGCCGTGCCATTAGAAGCCTTTGGTGATATCGAAGATATCGTCCCAGGTATGCGCTTCATCGCTGAAACTGAAATGGGTCAGCGCCCAGTTCAAGTCATGGAAGTGAAAGACGATGTGGTTATCGTCGATGGCAACCATCCTTTAGCGGGCCAATCGCTCAATTTCAGCGTCGAAATCGTTGACGTTCGTGAAGCCTCAGCCGAAGAAATCGCTCATGGCCACATTCATGCCCAAGGTGGTTGTGGAAGCCATGGACATGATCACGACCACGGTGGTGGATGCTGTGGCGGTTCAGGTAAACAAGAAGCGGGCGGATGTTGTGGTGGTTCAGACCACGATCATGGACACCACCATGAAGAGCACGAAGCCTGTGACACACCTAAAACAGGTTGTGACGGTAATGGCGGCTGTGGTTGCCGCGGCTAAACAAAGCCTGATACCAGAAGTTAAACGAGAAGTTGTTTATCCGTAAGTGATTAAACTGCCATGGTTTAACCTTTTAAGATGCACGCCCTTAATTTAAGGTCGTGCATTTTTTATACACAAGCGTTTATAATATTCGTAATAGATAAATAACTGACTGGTAAATTGAAGTATTCAAATTTTATATGAATATTTTCAATTAGATATTGATATCGACCGAAGTTAAGCGACGGAGTGCTTATGTTAACCAAACCACTTTACGAAATTTTGCCTTTTGGCTACATGGCGCTCGGTAGTTCGAGTTTTATTGCACTCGACATCAACTATGCCTTGATAGCGGCAACTGTGGTATTTGTATTAGGTGCGAGGATCTACGTTATGCGTTCTCAAAACCGTCGAACAGACTCGGCTAAGCGGCGTAAATCGGGTTATCTTCCCGAGATAATTTATAACTTTCTACCTTTTATCTATCTCTTAGCGGCGCTGGCTATCTTTAAATTCCTTCCCAAGGATCTTTACCCAATTCTGGCTATCTGTTTACTCAGCTACGGCTTATACATTCTGGTTCGTCGTTCCCTCTATCGTCGTCATAAGCTTCCCATCACGCCTTAAGGCTTAGTTCTATTCACCACAGTAGGAGCAGATGATATTCACAAGAGTTGTATCCACATGAACACTAACCAATTAATTTTTGAACTTTCGCCCTATGCTCAGAAGACATATTCTTCAAATAATTAGAACAACGTGTAATCGTTGCAATACTGACTTCATATTCCGCAGCGATATGCCTTTGACTCATTTCCCCGTCTAGCAGCAATTGAAAGACCTTCAAACGTCCGGCAACGGCACTACGTTCTTCTTCGGTTAACAGTAAATGAAACAACACAGAAAGATCTTCATAATTGCTGTGGCTCAAAATTTTTTCTAATACTAGATCCCAGTTAGCTCGCATAATCACCCTTATAAGTACTGTTCAAGCATTACATTAGCAGTCTAACAGATTTAGCCTACTTACAAATAAATTGTTACGTTTAGCCGTCTTATCCAGACAAAAACTGACAAAATTGCTTCTAGTACATCAAGTTAATTTGTGTACAATAGGAGTGCAATGTCACACTTCGACGCTAATTTGTGAGAATACGATGAAAAAATTACTACTTACTCTCGTTGCCAGTACCTTATTGGCTTCAACTGCTCAAGCACACAATTTCGAAGACTCTAAAGATGCAATTGAATACCGCCAATCTGCATTTGGTCTTATTGCTTATAACTTCGGCGATATGGCTGCCATGATGAAAGGCAAAAAACCTTTCGAAGCAGAAACCTTCGCAATGCGCGCAACGAATGTTGCTGCATTATCCAAAATTCCTTTCGAAGGTTTTATTGATGGCTCAGACAAAGGTGATACCGAAGCCCTAGCCAAAGTTTGGCAAGACAGAGCTGATTTTGATGCAAAAATGAAAACCTTCCAAGAGAATGCTGCCATTCTGGCTACTGTAGCTCAAAAAGGTAATCAAGCTGAAATCAAACAAGCCTTTATGGACACTGGAAAAAGCTGTAAAAGTTGTCACGACATTTATAAGAAAGATTAGTTTGACGTTGTTTTTCCCATCAAAAAGCCTGCTAAATAGCAGGCTTTTTGTTGTTCCAAAACTAAGTATAAATCTACAGAACTTGCACTATTGGCCACATTAAATAGCCAAAGACCACAGCAGCGCATACTGTGAACAGCACTAAAGCAAGCCACTCAGACTTGAATCGAAGCTCGCTCTTCGCACTTGATGAAAAAGCAACCTTCGAGACTTTCTTGTAGCCACTGATCATAGCACCAACTAACTTATCCCCTTTCATGGCATGAATAATCACAGCCAGTACATGAATGGCACTCAGCAAGAGAATAAGGTTAAAGTTCGTTTTGTGTAACCAAGTCAAAAACCCACTGGTATCTGAACTGACATAACTATATAGCGGACCTTCGGTAAAAATATCATCGGTCGCAAAAAGGCCTGTAACTAATTGAAGGCTAATGATCCCAATCAACGCGATGACCATATAGCCACCGATAGGATTGTGTCCAAGTACCACAGACATCCCTTTAGTTCGAATCGATCTCAAGTAATCGAGTACAACTTTGGGGTGATGAACAAAGTGGCTAAACCTTGCCGTATCGCTACCAATCAGCCCCCAGAGGATCCTAAATCCAATAAGGATCAGCAAACTATAAGCAAAAATTTGATGCCACTGCATTTCGCCCGCATCGGCACTCCACCATAAAAGTGCCAACAGACACACCATGCCCCAATGGAAAATTCGCGTGGGTAAATCCCAGACCTTAATTTTAACGTGTTCAGTATTCATAAAATGGGCAAACTCAAAGTGACCGAATGGAATAAGTAGAGGTATTTTATCGGGATTCGGGATGAAACTTAAAGTAAATATAAGTAAATAAGGGCAAAGACTGCGGAGTTATCCCATCGAATATGGCCCCATTTAGCTGGCAATACAAGGCTTTTGGGCCAAGAATTATTGATATTTGTCTAAGTGATCAAATATCCAACGAACAGTATCTAATGGGCACAAAAACGTGATCTACATCTCGTTTTATAGTGCGAACCTTGGTAATCTGAAATCCAAGGAAACAACAGAAGGTTCGAAATATGCTAAAGATTACTAGCAAGCAACTTGAAGTCACATCTCCTATTCGCGAACGCATTGAAAGCCGTTTTGAAAAACTTTCAAGGCATGATGTGCAAATGATAAATCCCCATGTAATCATTACGGAGGAGAAACCTGGTTTCAAAATTGAAGCATCGGTTGGCATCCCAAATGGAGAACTCTTCGCTCAAGCAAAACATGAAAATTTATATACTGCGATTAACGCTATGGGCCAAAAATTAGAGAAGCAGCTGAATCGCATAACACACAAACCTGAAGCTCAACGCTCCACATCACTAACACCGACTAATAATGTTGTTGAAATTGACGACGAGTACGAGGAGGAAGATGCGGCATAAGTTAAATCTGGCGAGTGCGAGAAACGCACCACTTTGAGAGCAATAAAGTAGGAATATTTAATCAGAACACAGTTTTTACAAAAGCTTAGTGCAATCATTTTAACGATGAAAAAAACAGTTCTTTTGACTAAATACCTACTACACTTTACAAAGTGACAGCAAGAATCGAAGTGGTGCGGATTTAAATCGTTTCAAATATTGATTTACTTTAAATTTTGATTTACAAATATTGATTAACAGATCTTAAGTTCTAAGTAACGTTACTGGATATAACTAAGGAGCACTACTAATCTAAGCTATATAGTTTTAAGTACTAAGGTTTACTGTTAATGATTAATTTTACTTATAATTTCTACGTTTAAAAGTTCAATTTTTATTTTCAACTAGGTTCCACTTTCAATAGCAAGTTTGGAAAGGAGGCAACACAAGAGCGAACAATTTGATTTTAGAAACATTCAAGTATGTTGGCATTCACTAAAAGCAGTACTCAATTTTGACCCAATATCAGGATGACCACCAGAAACAAGCGGCATTGCTGAATACCAGAGTTAACATAAGGAGCCGAGTACAGTACAACGAGTACATTAGCAAAACCTTTAACTATCAAATTTTTATATCCACAATGGAGGCTCAGGTAAACATAAACAAAAATCACATTTACAAAAGCTACATGAATAAAAGCGTTTATTGTAAAACGGGTCAGCACCAATGCGTGCTAAACACTGAGATAAATGAGGTAACAACCTGTCACGTTTAGTTAGATGTAGATTAGTTATATGAAGAGAGTCATATTTACACTGATATGTTAGTTAGCGTTTTTAGCGTGTGATTTAATGTAAGTGTTTAATGCAAGTGTTTAATGTAAGTCCAATACGTTGGTTTGATTAAAAGTCATTAGTTTACTTAGTGTTATTTGTATAGTAAAAACTGTAAATCGTATAAATGTTTATTTATGTAATGTGTTAACGTTTACCATTAGTTGAGTTTTGATATTTATAGACACCTTAAATAATGTTTACTTATCAACTAAAAAGGAGGAAATCTAGACTTGACGAAAATTGCAATAACAGTAAATGAGAGTTTTTTATACGCTCCATGTATTAACATGTTAGGTTTTAAAGTAAAAAGTAATAATGGTAATAATGGTAATAATGGTAATAATGTAAGTAGCAAGACCTAAACGCGTGACAAGGCTAAGCTGTTCTTACAGCAAAATGTACCTAGTACAACCAATGAGCCGTAAATCGTTTATTTTTAAATGTCCGTTTTGTTAGTGTTAGTTTTTAATGTTATAGCTCCATGCAAGTGTTAATTGTTAAAATATAAGTGCAAGACATATCAACGTAAGTTCGCTGGTACTGCAAACTGCATAGTTTCAAGGTTATACGCTATGCTGCATAAAGTACTTGTTAATGTTCATTATAAATGCAAGTCGTTATCTAGTGAGTTGTCAACGTTTTACTGTTACACGTAAATGTAAGATAAACGAATGTGTTACCTTGTCCCACACTGACCATAAGGAGGATAAACTCGCTTGACCATATATACATACTTGAACCAAACCAGCGCACCCTCGGGTGCGCTTTCTTTTTAGATTACCTTTAAGAAAGTTTTGATTGACAGCTAAGCCCTAGCCCTTTAGTTTTAAGACTATGAAAATGATAACAGCAGCTTTTTTTACTTTCTTTTTTACACCCCCACTCTAGGAGGCGGATTTACTGTGTAAAAACGAAAGTAAAAATCCAAAGCCTCCCAACTGGGAGGCTTTTTTGTCTTAAACGATTGATAAAATACATGGCGGCAATTGAGGTCAGAATGCATACACCACAGCCTTTAAATCAAACCCGAGAGCAGATCACCCATCTGGATAATGAACTGCTGGCATTACTCGCAGAGCGCCGTCGCTTAAGTTTAGAAGTAGCCCGTAGCAAAGAAGTGGATGTTAGACCCATCAGAGATACCCAAAGGGAAAAAGAACTGCTCGCTCGACTAGTGAAAGAAGGCAGAGAGAAAGGATTAGATGCCCACTATGTTATCTCCCTTTACCAGAGCATCATTGAAGATTCAGTATTGAATCAACAAGCTTACCTTCACGGCCGCGCCAATCCAGAGACACAAAAACAACAGTATTGTATCGCTTACCTCGGTGCTAGAGGTTCATACTCTTATCTCGCAGCTACACGCTATTGCCAACGTCGCCAAGTTGAAATGCTGGACTTAGGTTGCCAAAGTTTCGATGAAATAGTGCAAGCCGTTGAGTCTGGACATGCTGATTATGGTTTCCTGCCGATTGAGAACACATCTTCAGGTTCAATCAACGAAGTCTACGACGTGCTACAGCACACCAGTCTGTCGATTGTTGGCGAAACGACGATTGAAGTCAGCCATTGCCTACTAGGAAAAGCTGGCAGTAAATTAGCTGATATCAAAACTGTCTATGCCCACCCTCAACCTATTAGCCAATGCAGCAGATATTTAACTCAACACAAAGACTTGAGACTGGAATACTGCTCAAGCAGCGCAGAAGCAATGGAAAAGGTAAACCAAAGTCCAGATAATAGTGCAGCAGCGATTGGCAGCGCCGAAGGTGGTGCACTCTATCAACTTGAGTCCATAGAAGCAGGTTTAGCTAATCAGAAGATCAACCAAAGTCGCTTTATCGTTGTTGCTCGCAAAGCCGTTGCCGTACCAGAGCAGTTACCCGCTAAGACTACATTGATCATGGCAACAGGCCAAAAAGCTGGTGCTTTAGTGGAAGCCTTACTGGTTCTAAAAGCGCATCAGTTAAACATGAGCAAATTAGAGTCACGCCCGATTCCAGGGACTCCTTGGGAAGAGATGTTCTATTTGGATATCGACGCGAATATCTCCAGTGAATCTATGCAGGCGGGTTTAAAGCAACTCGAGCGGATCACCCGTTTTATCAAAGTATTAGGCTGTTATCCTTGTGAAACAGTCAAGCCCACACAGCTGAGCAACAGCCAGCTACTGATTGAGCCCAGCACCTCTAAGGATCAAGTCATCAGCGAAAATGGTGCTAATGCCAGTCCAGTTCGATATAGCAAAGCCTATAAAGAGCAAGCCAGTGAAATCAACTGTGGCGCAATGACAATCGGTGCAGGGCATGTCGGTGCCATAGCCCAAATCACACTGAATAATGACATTTCACATTTAGCATTATCGGCTTTCGAGCAGCAAGTGAAGCAGCTTAAAGAAGCGGGATTCCAAGCCGTTTTGCTCAGCGCTGTTAATCAACTGACTATGGCAGAAGTTACTCTCGCTAAACTACGCCAAATCCTGCATCAATATGGCCTAGTGTGCATTATTGCCATAGCGCAAGAAGCTGATATGCCATTAGCAGTCCAGCACGCCGATATGTTATTCCTCGCAGGCAAGCAGATGTTTAACCAAACTTTACTGACTCAAGCAGGAACCCTACCGATACCTTTAATACTTGAGCGTAACGATATGGCAAGTTTTGAAGAATTACTCACGGCAACAGAAGTCATTTTAAGCCAAGGCAATCAGCAACTGGTTCTGTGTGACTCAGGCATTAGAACCTTAAATAACGCCAATCTACCTTCACTCGATTTAGCGAGCCTGATCCAGATTAAAGCCACGAGCCATTTGCCGATTTTAATCAACCCAAGTTATGCCGTATCAGATGATGCCCTATTGGTTCAAACACAAGGAATTAAGCAGCTTAAAGTGGATGGATTGATACTCAATTGTCCACTAGCTAGCAGTGATGACCATGAGTCGCTTAACTTAATAAGCGCTGTGGTACGGGAATTATATCGGGCAAATTAAAGCTTTGATCTTGAGTGATTTAATTTAAAGTGAAATGTGGTTAGTTCGAAGTGTGTTAAGGGATAAATGAGGCTTCTTTTATCCCTAATTGACTCAGACAAGCTTGCTAGCCAGTGTGATGACTAGCAGGCTTAATATTGTTTAGTATTGCAGCGCAGTGATCCTTTATGCATTTTAAGAAGAGCCAACAGCACTCGATGGTTCAGTAACGGCATTACTCCTACGGATAAGCCCTGTCATAGTAGAGCCCTGCACTAGAATCGAAAATACGACGACGGCATAGGTCATCACTAACAACAACTCCCGCAGCTCTACACCACCAATAGCATCTATGACGATACCCTCAGGCAAACTCATCGCCATAGCGAGGGCTAATCCTCCCCTTAAACCACCCCAAATCAAAATCGTCTCTGCATAGGGGTTATATGACTTAAACAATCGAAAGCCCAAATAAGGTAATAACACACTCATTGCACGCGCCAACAAGACTATTGGTATAGCCACAAACATAAACCACCATAATGGTGCTTTGAAAGTGACTAACAAAAGCAATAAACCAAGCAATAGGAAGAGTAAGGCATTAAAGAAGGATTCAATCAGCGACCAAAAAGTAAATAGTTTCACTCGCTCGTTACGAGCAAAAAACTTAGGCACGCTGAAATTTCCTATGATCATCCCCGCACTCACCATAGCTAAAGGACCTGAAACACCAAGCACATCCGCCATGACATATCCCGCGGTTGGGATCAGCAGGGTAACCAGCATTAATTGCGTTTCTTCCTCGCAGTAGCGGAAAAAATGATGCAGCAGAAAACCAAGCACGCCACCGTAAATAACCCCACCTACCGCCTCACGAATAAATAACTCAGAGATATGGATAAACGTCAGTGGCTCGGTGGAGAAAGCCAATTGCGATATTGCCACAAAAATCACTAACCCTATGCCATCGTTAAATAAAGATTCTCCTTCTACTTGAATCGCAATATCTTCCGGCGCACCCATTTTCTTTAAAATAGCCAAAACAGCGATAGGATCGGTGGGCGAAATCAAGGCGCCGAACAGTAAGCAGTGGCTGAATTGTAGCGGGAGACCTAGCATAGGCGCGAACCAAAATAACAGCCCACCTATAATAAATGTCGACAATAAGGTGCTTATAAAAGCAAGGATTAGGATCTCCCACTTTTGATGCCTCAGTATTTTTAAGCGGATTTGTAATGCGCCGGCAAAGAGTAAAAAACCGAGCATGCCATTGAGCAGTAAAGCTTGAAAATCGAGTTTCTCTAAGCCAGAGACAAAATACACATAAATGTCCCCACCTAAAGCCTTTCCCCCAAGGAGCAACAACAAACTCATTCCTAGGGCAATAGCTGTAATGGCCACAGTTTCCTGCAGTTTATGGACGCGAGAGGAGATAACCGAAGTCACTAGCGCCAACGCGCAGAGGACACACAGAATTTGGTAGCTGGACATAATAGCCTCTAAAAATCATCAATTTAGAGACTCTAGCACAAGTTTAGATTTCTAAACCATCCAATAGACTTAACCACCCTTTAATGATCCTGTGGCAAAACCAAATGATTCCAAAGAGATAAATCGAAAGACTGAGCCAAGTCAGTGGAACGCAATAGCCGAGCACTAGCAAGCCAAGAAAGGCGAGATTAGAATGCCGTTGCCAACGTAAATGCGACGCCAATAATGGATTACCATGGAATTGGCGTTGGGAAACATTAATGAACAAACTTAGCAGCACAGGAAGTAATAATAAGGGAAAACCCGACATCAAGGCGTACAACAAATGTCCCAGAGTACGGTCTTCAATTTTTGCGGCATAAGTGGTTGTCATTGTCATTGAGAGACTCCAGCCAGACTAATAGACTGGGCGCAAACATCATACGCCCTTGTCATTAACCTTACGTTCTCACTGAGATAAGCGCAACTAAGGATTAGAAATATTTCCATCCATTTAAAAATAAGTCACAAGTAAATGACGCTAATTAGCAGCACGTTAAAGTTTAAGCGTCACGTCGGATGCTAATGTTGTGGAGCAAGCGAGTACAAAACCGGCCTCAATTTCTGCAGCAGTCAGTGTCATCACGCTTGTCGATACCGTTTCTCCTTCCAAGACTTGACACTTACACGCGCCGCAAACGCCCGAACGACAGGCCGCAATAATCGGCAAACCTTCGGCCTCAATTCCCTCCAGCAGACTTTGCCCTTGATTTAGCGTCGTGCTTCGATCGCCAATAGACAAGGCGAAAGCCACTTCTGGTGGGTTTTCACTCGTTCCATCTGACGAGTTTGCTTGCATAAGCTGACTGCGAGCAACTTTCTCGGCCGTGGCAAAACTCTCATGGTATAACCGACTCATATCAAAATTGAGTTCGACCAATAAGGTTTTTACCGCTTGCATATAAGGTTCTGGCCCACAAAGGTAGATAGTACGCTCTGCAAAATCAGGTACTAAGGTTTGTAGCATCTGTGCACTTAACCGCCCGAAATCGAATGCTATCTTTGGTGAACACCCCAGTGTTTCAGTGACAGTCTCAAGTACGTAGCTGAGCTTAAATGCATTAAAACGGTTGGCCATAGTCGCCAATGATGACTTAAAAATAATATCATTCTCTGATCGCGCACTGTGCACAAAGGCAATATCGGCATCAATTTGTGTATCAGTCAGATAACGCGACATAGAGTACATGGGGGTAATACCGCAACCAGCACTCAAAAAAAGGTATTTCTGCGCCGTTATAGCTAACAGATTAGCATCTAACTTTTCAGTCTCTGGCTCTTTATGGCTTAGCCGAGCAATATCAAACAGATTAAATTGCCCCGCGGGCGGTAGCACTCGCACACTCTGGCCGAGTAATAGATTGTCGATAAGATAATTAGATACGAGTCCACCCGCAACACGCTTAATCGTCACCATCAAGGAATAGGGCCTAGATGGCGATGATGACAAGGTATAACTGCGGCACACTTGCTCGCCATTAATCTCAAGCACAAAGGTCATAAACTGACCGGGTTTATAGTCAAACTTCATCGGCTCGCCCGCTTGAAAACGAAAACTCACGACATCCGAGGTTTCATTCCAGCGTTCGACGCACACTAATTGATTAACACTTCCGGGTTTATGGGGCGAAACCGATAATGCCCGCGCTCCCGCTATCACACTCATGTTCATAGCATTTACCCACAAAACACTGCGGCCTCAGTAAACAAGCCAAAACCGCAGTTCAGCAACAATTCTTGGTTGATTTAAGCCACGTTTAACATATTTTTTAAATCGGCTTCGACTGTCGTGGTATTACGCAAGCCAAACTTATCTTCCAAAATTTTGGCTAAATTGGCCGTCAGGAACGCAGGTGGCGTCGGGCCTGTTCGAATATTTTTAACGCCAAGTGACAACAGCGTCAGCAGTACTACAATGGCTTTTTGCTCAAACCAAGAAAGCACTAAGCTCAGAGGTAATTCATTGATATCACATTCAAACACTTCAGCTAATGCAATCGCTAACTGAATCGCTGAATAGGCATCGTTACATTGGCCCACATCGAGCAAACGTGGAATACCGTTAATGTCACCAAATTCGAGCTTATTGAATTTGTACTTACCACAGCCTAGCGTCAGGATTATTGAATCCTTAGGTGTGGATTTAGCAAGTTCAGTGAAGTAGCTTCTGTCAGCTTTGTCGCCATCGCAACCGCCAACAAGGAAGAAATGCTTAATCGCACCACTCTTCACATTTTCAACCACGGCGGGCGCTGCGGCCATCAAGGCATTACGGGCAAAACCAATAGTGATAGTGTGTGGGATTTCATCATAGATAAAGCCTTCTAAGGCTAACGCTTTATCAATGACAGCCGAGAAATCATCTCCTTCGATATGCACCACACCAGGCCAGCCCACTATGCTGCGAGTAAAGATACGATCACTATAACTACCCACATTTGGATCGATAATACAGTTAGATGTCATCACCACAGCACCAGGGAAATTGGCAAATTCTTGCTGTTGATTCTGCCAAGCACTGCCGTAATTTCCGACAAGATGTGCATATTTTTTAAAGGCTGGATACGCCAGTGCAGGAAGCATTTCACCGTGGGTAAACACATTGATACCCTTGCCTAAAGTCTGCTCGAGAATAAGCTCTAAATCCTTCATGTCATGGCCAGAGACTAGTATGGCTTTGCCCTTAACTGACTTAGTGTTGACCACAGTTGGCTCAGGATGACCAAAGGCCTGAGTTTCACCCGCATCCAGCATTGCCATTATGCGGTAGTTCAACTGACCTATGTCCATAGCCGTAGTAAACAGCTTATCGCCATCTACACTCGGCTCACCTAAGAAAGACATGATTTCATGGAAGCGCCCTGCCACATCAGCATCAGTCTGACCCAACACGCGAGCATGCTCCATATAAGCAGCTGCGCCCTTAAGGCCATATAAACACAATAACCTCAATCCCATGATGTCTTCATGAACTTCATGCTTATCTTTATTCAGCAGTGCAATCGGTGCCTGCGCTAGCATTTCAATCTTACTGGTCCCCAACACTAACTGAGCGACTTGCGGCACTTGCTCAGCAGCAATACCGGCTTGTTCACAAGCCGCTTCGTAAGAAGCTTTTAACTGAGCACGATACTTAGCCGCCTGCTGGGTATAGGCCATAATGCGCTCATCATCGAAGTTGACGTTGGTGAGGGTCGCGAAAAAGGCTTTAGGCACAAAACTATCAATTTCAGCATCGATAATGCCCAGCTCGCGAGCTTTAACCGCATATACAGACACGCCTTGCAGCATGTAAATCAGCAAGTCTTGCAGATCGGACGTTGCCGCCAACTTGCCACACATACCCTGGGAATAACTACAACCATTGCCAGCGGGTGTACGAATGGTTTGCTCACACTGAATACAGAACATGGATAGACTCCTAATTTAAATTCATGCTTTATATTTGCATGTTTAAAACTAGTCTACCTAAACGTGCCATAAGCGACAGTCATTTCTAAAGTGAGATGCTAAATGTTAGAGAAAGATCACCTTAAGCAATTGCTAATTAATACAATGTGAACTGTTAAAAATCCATAAAAAAACGCCCATCAATGATGGGCGTTTTAAAGAGTAACTGTTTATTTATTAATTGGTTTTCATATCATTAACCGATTGCAGCATAATACGACTTTCGCGCTGGAATTGAGGGGCGAAATCCCCAAACCATTTGGCGACACTTTGGAACTGCTTAATAAACTCGTTCCTGTCACCCCGTTTTAGTAACTCTAACGCTTCACGGTAGTTATCTAAATAATCACCAATAGCATGCTGGCTATCTTGCTGGGCAAAAATAATATCGGCGTAAAGCTCTGGGCTTTGGGCGAATAAGCGCCCTACCATAGCCAATTCTAATCGGTAAATCGGCGAGCTAAATTGCAGTAAAGTATCGATATCTGCCTCTTCCTTACACAGATTCAAACCATACACAAAGGTCGAGAAGTGACGCATTGCCTGCACTAGCTGCATCGCATTGTCGTGACGCTCTGGTTCTGCTTCGACAATCCGCGCCCCCCAAATGGCGATCTGCTCAAGCAACCACTGGTATTTTTCCGGCGAGCGACCATGACACACCACCACGACTTGCTTCGCCAGACTGCCCACATCAGGGCCAAACATAGGATGAAAACCAACGACGGGACCAGAATGCGCCTCAAGCATGGCTTTAACTGGCTCAGTCTTGATGGAGGTCAAATCCGCCAGAATGCAGTCGGCTGGTAATTGGGTCAGTTTTTCACGAATAAGCTCACAGGTAATCGCAATAGGCACTGTCACTAACACCATGCCCGCATCGGCAAATAAGCTATCCGCTTGCTGCCAATCGTCTTTATCGAGCAAATTCACTTGGTAGCCGGATAAAGTCAGCATTTGTGAAAATAGTCCACCGAGTTGCCCTTTACCGCCGACAATCACCACTGAGCCAAGATCTTTTTTAACTTGCTTAAAACCAACATCTTTTTCATTGAGGTAAGACTCACGCATCAAGCGACGCAAAATATCTTCGATCAACTGCGGCTCGATTCCCATAGTTTTTGCTTCTTCACGGCGTTTAGCCAGCATGGCTGCTTCACGCTGAGGTGCATAAATAGGTAAACCGGCGCCGTGTTTCACCGTGCCCACTTGCGCAACGAGATCCAAGCGCTTACGCAGTAAGTGCAGTAATTGCTGATCAACACCATCAATCAGGCCGCGAAGGTGTTCTAATTCGGCCGTTGTTTTTTCATTCATACCTGAGTCCATTAAGCTGCAGCCAATTTAAGCGTTAGCTACTTTAAGCATATCGAAACGCGTTGGAAGTATTGAAGATAACTTCGCTGCGCCTTCCCGTAAAATGGTTTCTGTTTTTTCCCAATTAATACAAGAATCTGTTACAGAAACACCGTAAGCAAGCTCGCTTAATGGCTTATCACAACTTTGATTGCCTTCATTTAAATGACTTTCTAGCATGACGCCAATAATCGACTTATTGCCGTTATAAATCTGCTCGAACACATCTTCACAGACAGGCTTTTGGCGGCTGTAGTCTTTGGATGAATTGCCATGGCTGCAATCGATGATCAAACGTGCATTGAGTTTGGCTTTATGGAGCTGCGTTTCACACTCTGCCACACTCGCCGCATCATAGTTGGGCGTTGCACCACCGCGTAAAATCACATGGCCATCGGGATTACCTGCAGTTTGCAATAATGCGACTTGGCCCTGTTGGTTTATGCCCATAAATCTGTGGCTACTGGCCGCCGATTTTAGCGCATTAATCGCTACATCGAGCTTACCATCGGTGCCATTTTTAAAGCCCACCGGCATAGAAAGACCCGATGCCATTTCCCTATGGGTTTGCGATTCAGTGGTGCGAGCGCCAATGGCAGACCAAGTGACAAGCTCAGAAATGTACTGAGGACTGATAGGATCGAGTGCTTCGGTGGCAACAGGCAGTCCTAACTCAGCCAACCAAATCATCAGCTCACGGGCCATTTTCAGGCCTTTTTCGACATCGAAGGATTCATCCATATCGGGGTCGTTGATCATGCCCTTCCAACCTACCGTAGTACGCGGCTTTTCAAAGTAGACTCGCATTAAGATATAAAACTCATCACTGAGTTCATCGTGCAGAGTTTTAAGCCTTAAAGCGTATTCTTTTGCGGCGGCGATATCATGAATTGAGCAAGGGCCAGTGACAATCAATACTCGATTGTCACGCTTATGAACAATATCAGCCACAGTTTTACGGGCATTGAGGATATAACGATAAGCATGCTCAGAGAGTGGCAAGGCATTTTTAAGCTCTTGCGGCGTGATTAAGACTTTCTCTGAACTGATGTGTACGTTGTTAATCGTATCTTGTTGCATGCTTACCACCTAAGACTTAGTGTTTAACCCAGTTGTCGAAGCAGGACTTCAAGTCAGCTTGGGCATTCATTTCGGATATAAAATAGCGTAAATCCATCGCAATGTAATCCTGTAACGCTACACCATTACAAGCAGGCGACCACTATGCCTGTTCATTCTCTTTAGATCAAGTATAAATACTCAAAAAACAGCAACAAAAAACCGCCACTAGGGCGGTTTTCTGTGCGAACACTACGTCTTGTTTTCTGTAGCGGTAACTATTACTTAGTTGCCAGCTTCTCACGGATACGTGCAGATTTACCTGAACGATCACGCAGATAGTACAGTTTGGCGCGACGAACGCGACCACGACGCTTAACTTCAATGCTAGCGATCAGTGGGCTGTGCGTTTGGAAAGCACGCTCAACACCTTCGCCATTAGAGATTTTACGTACTGTGAATGCAGAGTGCAGACCACGGTTACGCTTAGCAATTACAACGCCTTCAAAAGCCTGTAAACGCTCTTTATCGCCTTCTTTAACACGAACCTGAACGACTACTGTATCACCAGCACCAAACGCAGGTACGTCTTGTTTCATTTGCTCATCGTTGAGCATTTTAATGATGTTGTTCATAACTTACTCCGTTCTAGAATTAACTGAGCTACGACTAAGCATGCTTGTTCATTGCTTCAACGAACTGCGCTAATAGAGTCGTTTGTTCGTCAGTCAGAGCTAGATTTTGCAATAATTCTGGCCGTCTAAGTAAAGTCCTACCAAGGCTTTGCTGTAAACGCCAGAGTCTAATTTGTTCGTGGTTGCCACTTAGCAGCACTGCCGGTACGTCAAGACCATCCAAGCTTTCAGGGCGAGTGTAATGTGGACAATCCAGTAAACCGTCGGAGAAAGAATCTTGCTCCGCCGAAGCTTGTTTTCCTAGCACGCCAGGAACCAATCTCGATACTGAATCTATTAGAGTCATCGCCGGTAATTCGCCGCCCGAAAGCACGTAATCCCCTATCGACCACTCTTCATCCACTTCCGTTTGAATGATGCGTTCATCAATACCTTCGTATCGACCACAGACCAAAATCAAACGTGATGATTGAGCCAACTCAGTGACGCCTTGCTGATCCAGCTTGCGTCCTTGAGGTGACAAGTAAATCACCTTCGCACCTTCACCCGCTGCGGCTTTCGCTGCATGGATGGCATCGCGCAAGGGTTGCACCATCATCAACATTCCGGGACCACCGCCGTAAGGCCTGTCATCTACCGTATTGTGTCTATCATGGGTGAAATCACGGGGATTCCACATGTGCAACTCGAGCAGGCCGTTTTTCACGGCTCGACCCGTAACACCAAAGTCTGTCACGGCACGGAACATCTCTGGGAACAGGGTTATTACCCCTAACCACATCTGTTGTACCTCGACTTAGAAGTCAGGATCCCAATCCACTAAAATCTGTTTACCTTGCAGATCCACCGTTTTGATGAACTGCTCAGGGACAAAGGGGATCATACGTTCCACTTTGCCGAAACTATCTTTAGCGTTGGCTTTAACGAGTAATACGTCGTTCGATCCTGTTTCCACGATCTGATCGACAATTCCCATGTTATAGCCTGTTGTATTGACCACTTCGCAACCGATGAGATCACGCCAGTAGAATTCATCTGCTGGCAAATCGTTCATCTGTTCCGGCAAAATCGCAATCTCACAATTTGTGAGCATTTGCGCTTGCTCCCGTGTTTCTACGCCATCAAGTAAGGCAACAACGGCCTTGCCTTGATAACGCCACTGGGTGACCTTTATTTCGCGCCATTCACCATTTTCTTTAATAAGCCAAGGTGAATAGTCAAAGATACCTTCAACAGAATCGGTATAGGCGGTGATTTTCAGCCAACCTTTAATGCCATGACAGGAGCCTAATTTCCCCAGTACGACTGGCTGTTGGTTACTGCTCATCAATCTATACCTTAACGCTATTAAGCTGTTGCTTTACGAGCGTCTTTGATCAGTTTTGCTACACGTTCTGTAGCAGCTGCACCGTTAGAAACCCAGTGCTCAACGCGAGCTAGGTCTAAACGTAAAGTTTCTTCTTGGCCACGGGCCAATGGGTTGAAGAAACCAACACGCTCGATGAAACGACCGTCACGAGCGTTACGGCTATCAGCAACAACGATGTTGTAAAATGGACGCTTTTTTGCGCCGCCACGAGCTAAACGAATGGTAACCATGCGTTTTCAATCCTCTAATGATTTGCTTGAAGCAAAAATAAAAACTGGAACCCCGTGTTCGCGAAGAGTCCCAGATAGAAAGCCGGAAGATTTTACCTGACTTTCCAACGAATGCAACCAAAGATGGCGATTATTACGCCTGCGCCCTCAGTAAGCGGTTCATTGTTGCCAGAGTCAACCGACTGATAAAGTGCTAAGTTTAACTAAAAATGCCCGATTAACGTCCCGGAAATTTCATTCCTGGCGGCATCATGCCGCGCATTCCGCGCATCATTTTTTGCATGCCGCCCTTAGCAGACATTTTTTTCATCATCTTTTGCATTTGAGTAAACTGTTTCAATAAACGGTTTACATCTTGAATTTGCGTGCCAGAACCGGCAGCGATGCGACGTTTGCGTGAGCCCTTGATTAAATCAGGGTTCTTACGCTCCTTGGAAGTCATCGAATTAATGATGGCTTCCATTTGACCTGTCATCTTGCCGTCTTGGATTTGCGCTAAGGCTTCTGGGGGCAATTGACCGACACCGGGCAGTTTTTCCAGCATATTCATCATGCCGCCCATGTTTTTCATTTGCTGTAACTGCTCACGGAAATCTTCTAAATCGAAACTGCCACCTTGCTTCACTTTCGAAGCCAGCTTCATGGCCTTTTCTTTATCGACGCCGCGCTCAACTTCTTCGATAAGCGATAACACATCGCCCATGCCCAAAATGCGTGAAGCAATACGGTCTGGATGGAATGGCTCTAACGCGTCGGTCTTTTCACCCACACCGAGGAATTTAATCGGCTTGCCCGTAATGTGGCGAATCGATAACGCCGCACCACCGCGCGCATCACCATCGACTTTAGTTAAGATAACCCCTGTCAGTGGTAAAGCTTCATTAAAGGCCTTAGCGGTGTTTGCCGCATCTTGACCTGTCATAGCATCAACAACGAACAAGGTTTCGATAGGCTTGACAGCTGCGTGCAAGCCTTTGATCTCGTCCATCATGGCTTCGTCGACATGCAGACGACCCGCGGTATCGAGGATCACCACATCGATAAACTTTAATTTAGCGTGGGCAATCGCCGCTTTCGCAATGTCAATTGGTTTTTGGCTAACGTCCGATGGGAAAAACTCCACCGCCACTTCTTGCGCTAACGTCTCAAGCTGTTTAATCGCCGCGGGGCGATAAACGTCAGCACTGACGACTAATACCGATTTTTTATGGCGTTCGCGTAAAAATTTACCCAGTTTGGCCACACTGGTGGTTTTACCCGCACCTTGTAAACCCGCCATCATAATCACAGCTGGCGGCTGAGTGGCTAAATCTAGGGCTTCATTCGCCTCGCCCATGGATTTTTCAAGTTCACTTTGAACTATCTTAATAAAGGCTTGGCCTGGGCTTAAGCTTTTAGAGACTTCTTGACCAACGGCACGTTCTTTTACATTATTAACGAATTCGCGCACCACAGGCAGGGCAACATCGGCCTCCAGCAGTGCCATACGCACTTCGCGCAGGGTTTCCTTAACGTTTTCTTCAGTTAAGCGACCACGGCCACTGATATTTTTCAGTGTGCGTGACAGTCTGTCGGTTAGGTTCTCAAACATCGTCCTGTTCTATACCTTTAAGAATCTCGATTGATGGGCTGTATTATAACGATGCATGCGCATTATGCTACTGCTGCACCCATCTTGATTGTGGTTAAGTGTTTTACTTGCGCTGAGTCATGTTTTATTGTCGTCGACACACTATTTAACCCTAACAATAAGAATCTGCTAAATTTTGCAACTCATGTCACTGCCCATTTGCCGACAGCTCATGTTATTCTAGGGAAAATATTGATCTGTATGCCCCGTTTTTAAGGCACCTTTAACTACACAAATAGGTTAATTACCCATGGTCATCTTTTCTGCCTCAGCCATGTTTTTTTATTGCATTGCATTGGTACTAGTGACGAGTAGATTGTTTCACCCAGACGGTCCGAATCGCCGTGCTGTCGCAGGCTTTGCCGCTATTGCGGTTATTTTGCATGCTGCAGCATTATCACAAGTGATTTTCACCACAGATGGCCAAAACTTTAGCCTGACGAATGTGATTTCCTTAGTGAACTGGATTATCGCTTTTACTTTTACGATATTGATGTTCAGGCTGAAAGTCATCGTCGTCGTGCCCGTGGTTTACGCCTGCTCAGTGCTTTCGGTTGCCCTACTCTGGTTATTGCCGCCTAAATTCATCACGCATTTTGAGCTTTATCCTGAAGTATTAGCCCACGTCGTGTTGTCACTCATGGCCTACAGCGCCCTGATGATTGCCGCCCTATATGCGATACAACTAGCGATGATCCAAAATAAACTGAAGAAAAAACAATTTATGCTGAGCCCTGGTATTCCGCCGCTGATGACAGTTGAAAAACAGCTTTATCACCTGGTGATTATCGGCGTTATCTTGCTCAGTTTGTCGCTCGCGACTGGTTTTATCTTCCTTGAAGATATGTTCGCCGATGGTAAAGGTCATAAGGCAATTCTGTCGATAATGGCTTGGTTTGTATACATTACTATGCTGTGGCAACAGTATTGGGTCGGTTGTAAAATTCGTACCGCAGTCATTTATACTCTGACTGGCGCATCCTTACTTTCGCTCGCATATTTTGGCGCGCGCATTGTCAAAGAATTAATCCTCAACTAAACATTTAAGTCGGCTGGGGCAGTTATTGCTGCGGCCGACTTGACACTTTTTTTAAATGTCGGTACTTACTTAAGTTTACTGGCCACATTGGAGCCTTTTTTGGACGCTATATCGACAAGCGCACTCCTGATCGTTTTACTAGTGCTTATCCTATTCTCTGCCTATTTTTCAGGCTCAGAAACCGCAATGATGACTCTCAACCGTTACCGTCTACGCCACTTAGCCAACAATGGCCATAAAGGGGCGATTAGAGCCTTGAAGTTGCTTGAGCGTCCTGACCGTTTGATTGGATTGATCTTAATTGGCAATAACTTAGTCAATATTTCCGCATCGGCTATTGCGACTATCATTGGTATGCGTCTTTGGGGCGACTTAGGGGTCGCTGTTGCAACAGGCGTGCTTACGTTAGTCGTGCTCGTTTTTGCTGAAGTCACGCCAAAAACCATCGCAGCGCTAAATCCTGAGCGTATTGCTTTTCCCTCTAGCATACTGCTACTTATACTTTCCTCGACCTTTGCCTATGTTGTCTCAAGCGTTAATTTGATAACCACAGGTATCTTACGTTTGATGGGGATAAAAACCGTTAATAGTAGCGATGCGCTAAGCCAAGAAGAGCTGCGTACTGTGGTACATGAGGCAGGGGCACTCATCCCCCGACGCCACCAAGAAATGCTGTTATCTATCTTGGATTTAGAGAAAGTCACCGTTGAAGATATTATGGTGCCACGCTCAGATATCTACGGAATTAACGTCAATGACGAATTTAAGGTTATCAATCGTCAGGTGATCCAAAGTCCACATACCCGAGTGTTAGTGTATCGCGACACCATAGACGATGCAGTGGGCTTTATTCATCTACGCGATGCCCTGCGCCTCCAATCTAAAGAGCAATTTAGCAAGTCATCTTTGCTACGTGCAGTGAAAGAACTCTACTTTGTGCCAGAAGGTACGCCACTCAATGTGCAGCTAGCTAACTTCCAACAAAATAAAGAGCGCATCGGCTTAGTCGTTGATGAATATGGGGATATTCAAGGTCTAGTAACACTCGAAGATATTCTCGAAGAGATTGTTGGCGACTTTACCACTTCTATGTTGACCACCCCGAGTGAAGACATTAAGGTGCAGCAAGATGGCAGCTACTTAGTCGATGCGGGCATTACGATCCGCGATTTGAATAAAGAAATGAAGTGGAACTTTCCCACCGATGGCCCTAAAACCCTCAATGGTCTGATTCTGGAGTATCTGGAGGACATTCCTTCTGCGAATACCAGTTTACGTTTAGCAGGTTATCCATTAGAGATAATTGATGTGTCAGAGAATATGATTAATACAGTGAGAATTATCCCGCTGTATTATCATCCCCCCAGAGTTTAATCCTCAATTTTGAGCATAAAAATTGGCCGAACCACACAAGTTAAGATGTGGTCCGGCCGACGATTTCCTCCAAGCGATGATGCTCCCCCGAGCTATACCTTTAGTGCTAATCTATCGACTCTAATTCACTATCTAGCCAAGCTATGCAGACTTTTTCGCCTCAAGTATACGACGCTTCTCAAGCGCCATTGGCGTTATCTGGGCGTTCAGCGCCTTTTCTAAGCCCAACATAAAATACACTTCCGCCATTAAGAAAAATGGCCCAATTAATAGCTGATTTAAGTCATCCACAAAGGCAGGCTTGGCTTTTTCATATTGATGGCCAATTAGCTGGAACACCCAGCCCACCACAAATACTCCTAGGGCAAGCCAAGTGGCACCGGCGATATGCGCCGCCCACTCAATCGTGAGCAGCACAGGTACCATAAATAATATGAGCCCCATTGAAAGCCTTAAGTGTAAACGGACATAATAGGCCAACACGAATATACCGACTATCACTGCTAAACTTGTCTCTCCCATACTCCCCAGCGGAATACGCACTGTGGCCAGCAGCAGGAAAGCAGACCAAATAATCAGTGGGATGCCAATAAAATGGGTCTGAATATTACGCTGATTTAAATGCACACTTTTGTAGGTCGATAACTGCTCTGCGGCGGATTTCATGTTGGGTTCCTCTTCATTTGCCCCTGATTTTACGTGCGCCAAATTGAGCGACGCGCAAGCCATAAACTAACGTAAAACAATTAAACTGAACAGTAAAAGTAAATAAATTGTTGCATTCGCTGATTTGACACTGATTTGGATACCCATCCAAAAATGAAAAAAGGAACCCTAAGGTTCCTTTTTTACCGCCAACAGACACAAACTCGGGTTTATTGAGACTCTATGATTACCGTCGCAATCGCATAGGATTTTTCATCGGCAATAGAGATATGCCCAACCGTCGCTTTAAGCTGCTGTAAGCGCGTTAACGCCCCCTCGGTAAAGTGAATCGTCGGTGCACCATCCTCATTGTTGCCAATGTGAATATGCTGAAACGACACGCCGCGGCCAATACCCGTACCGAGGGCTTTGGCTGCGGCTTCTTTTGCCGCAAAACGCTTAGCAAGATAACGACTTGGCTGACTATGGGCAGTATAAATGGCTAACTCAGACTCGGTCAGCACACGTTTCGCCAGCTTGTCACCTGCGCGTGCCACATGGACCTGAATACGCTCAATCTCGACGATATCTGTGCCTAGGCCGACAATCGCCATTATTCGCCTCGACGACCTTCAAGCATTAACACTTTCATGTCTTTCACTGCTGTCGCCAAACCGTCAATGGCGGCACGTGCGACAATCGCATGGCCGATATTAAGTTCATATAACTCAGGAATCGCCGCGATGGGTTTAACGTTGTGATAATGCAAACCATGACCCGCGTTAACCACTAAACCTTTGCCATGGGCGTATTTTGCCATTTCGCTAATACGCGCTAACTCAATAGCTTCTTCTGCTTCCGTTTTTGCATCGGCATAACAGCCTGTATGAATTTCAATAAGCGGTGCGCCAGAGGCAACAGCGGCATCAATTTGGGTTTTATCGGCATCGATAAATAAGGAGACTTTAATACCCTCAGCAGCTAAACGAGTCACTGCAGCAGTGATTTTATCTAACTGCCCCGCTACATCTAAACCGCCTTCAGTGGTGACTTCTTGACGTTTTTCTGGCACTAAACAGACATAGGTCGGCTTAATTTCACAGGCGATGTTAAGCATTTCTTCGGTCACAGCGCATTCAAAATTCATGCGGGTTTTCAAGGTTTTTGCCAACAAATATACATCGCGGTCTATGATGTGGCGTCTGTCTTCACGCAAATGGATAGTGATGCCATCGGCGCCAGCATGTTCAGCAACGGCAGCAGCATGCACAGGATCAGGATAACTGGTGCCACGGGCTTGGCGCAGAGTAGCAATATGGTCGATATTCACGCCCAATAAGATACGGCTCATCGGGAACTCCTTAATGTTTAACGCTGATATTGCGGCCTATTGTACTTAGGCTCACGCTAAAAAACAGGAGCTAGGGCGAATTATTCCCATCAATCTTAGTTGGTACGGCAGTGCTGACGAACAATTGTCGACTCAACAAAGGTTTAGTCCCGAGTAATGGCGTTAACAGGGAGCGCATCAACAACTTCGCGCTCAAAAAATGTGCTTCGGTGAGCAGGTTATCGTTAAGCGCCGTCAACATTGCACCTTGATAGGCATTGCGAGCACGGGAGTTGAGCACAAATTGAAAACCTAACTCAGGCACGAGCTGGTAATAATCATCAGGTACGAGTGGTTCACCTTGAGTATCGCGGCTAAGAGAAGGCATAAAACCTAATTCCCGCAGCAAGGCGAGCTCAATATAACGCAGTTGGGATTGGCAAAACTTCGCGGCAAGGCCGACTAAGGCTTGATGATAAATGAGGAACAACTCTTCGGCATTGTGCTGTACAGACAAAGTGCGAACCAATAACTCATTGATATACATGCCAGCAAACAAGCTCTGGCCAGAAAGAGGCACAGCAGGCGCAGCGGCTTCGACTTGAGTTAAGGTTTTTAATTCAGACTTACCGCTAAATTCGAAGATCAGCGGTTGAAAGGGCTGGAGAATACTCTTGATAGAGCGCTTACCGCTGCCGGTTCGGGCAACCACATCGACCCGTCCAATGCCGTCAACTAAGAGGTTAACTAAGACACTGGACTCTCGATATGGGCGATGATGTAAAACGTAACCACGTTTCATCGGTAAGCGCGCTCGCTAGAATTAATGCTTAATCGTCGCCGTAACCTAAGCTACGCAAGGCGCGTTCATCATCGGCCCAACCGGATTTCACTTTCACCCACACTTCGAGGAAAACTTTATTATCAAACAAGGTCTCCATGTCTAAGCGAGCTTGAGTTGCGATAGTACGAATACGTTCGCCCTTGCTACCAATCACCATACGTTTTTGGCCTTCACGCTCAACAAGGATCAAGGCATTGATTTGATAAACGCCATTTTCCATCATCTTGAACTGTTCAATCTCAACTGTCGCATCATAGGGTAATTCATCACCTAAGAAGCGCATCAGTTTTTCACGCACAATCTCCGACGCCATAAAACGTTGCGAACGGTCGGTGACATAATCTTCGGGGAAGAAGAAAGGTCCTTCAGGAATCGACGCCGCCGCTAGCTCTAAAATGCGCTTAACGTTGGTACCTTTACTGGCTGAAATCGGCAAAATTTCATCGAAAGGATATTTTTTGGCGACTTCTTCCAAATACGGGAACAGCGATTCTTTGTCTTTGATATTGTCGACTTTGTTAATCGCCAGAATTGTCTGACGCTCTTCACCGCCACGGCGTAATTTACTCAGCACCATCTCATCATCGGCGGTCCACGTCATGCCATCGACCACGAAAATTACCATAGCGACATCAGCAAGCGAACTGGCTGCTGCGCGGTTCATCAGGCGGTTAATCGCCCGCTGCTCTTCTATGTGTAAACCTGGTGTATCGATGAACACAATTTGCTTCGGACCATCGGTATGAATACCCATGATACGGTGGCGCGTTGTTTGTGGCTTTTTAGAAGTAATACTTACCTTCTGACCAAGCAAACGGTTGATTAACGTTGATTTACCGACGTTAGGGCGACCAATGATCGCCACCATGCCGCAATAAGTGACATCGTATTGGGCCGACGGCGTTGGCGCGGCCGCATTCATCCTTGCCAGTAATTCATCTAAACTCGGCTCAGTTGCCGCTTTTGCAGCATCGATACCTGACAAGTCTGTTTTTTTGGTCATTTCTTTAGTAACTCCAATACTTGAGCGGCCGCGATTTGCTCGGCTTTACGGCGTGAACTCGCCACACCAATGACGCTTTGACTCAAGTCTTCAATACGACATTCAACGGTAAATGTCTGATCGTGGGCATCGCCTTCTATGTTGATTACTTGGTAATCAGGCAGCGGCTTTTTAAACCCTTGTAAATGTTCTTGCAGTAATGTCTTAGCGTCTTTCTGGCTGATCCCAGGTTGGATTTCGGCCAAACGCTCGGCATACCATTTCAACAGTAATGCACGGCAAACTTCGAGATCGGAATCAAGGTAAACGGCGCCAATAATGGCTTCAACCGCATCGGCAAGAATCGACTCGCGTCTAAATCCGCCACTTTTCAACTCGCCAGGACCGAGATATAAATAATCGCCGAGCTTAAACTCTTGGGCGATGATAGTTAAGGTATCACCGCGAACTAAGGTGGCACGCATCCGGCTTAAATCGCCTTCGGTTGCCTTCGGAAACTGATGATACAAAGCATCAGAAATCACGATAGATAAAATTGAATCACCTAAAAACTCTAAGCGCTCATTATGCTTATTTGCCGCACTTCTGTGGGTCAGCGCTTGAGTCAAAAGCTCAATATTCTTGAACTCATAACCTAAGGTACGACACAAACGTGGCAAATTTTTAATCGGTTCCATGCTATTTAATTCCACCTACACGCTCAAAACGCACACCGCTAGGCACCCAAGTTGGGAGGAAGTCGGCTTTTGAACGGTCAAATTCAAAACTAATCCAAATCGCTACAGCTTTACCAACAAGGTTCTCTTCTGGCACAAAGCCCCAGAAACGACTGTCGGTACTGTTATCGCGGTTATCACCCATGGCAAAGTAGTGGCCTTCAGGCACTAAAAACTCACCCGCAGGTAAATTACCTTCACGCTTAAAATACCCCAGCATGTCAGGACGACTTGGGTTGATCAAAATATCGTGGGCGACATCACCCAATTCCTCTTTATAACGCAGTAATGGCA
This sequence comes from Shewanella sp. NKUCC05_KAH, assembly GCF_019345585.1. NCBI lineage: Bacteria > Pseudomonadati > Pseudomonadota > Gammaproteobacteria > Alteromonadales > Shewanellaceae > Shewanella > Shewanella sp. NKUCC05_KAH. The sequence goes on along the minus strand of NZ_JAHKQZ010000003.1, from coordinate 163,923 downwards.
CACCATCCTGGCTGTAATCACCACGACTGATCTCTGTGCGGGCGATAACTTGCGGTTCTGGACAAGCTGTTTGCTCAACACCACAGGCCTTTTGGATCATCAACTGTTTATTACGGTAAATAATTCTATCACCCGGCAAACCGACTACACGTTTAATGTAGTCAATGGCGGGGTTTTCAGGATATTTAAATACCACCACATCACCGCGTTTGGGCTCGCCAGTTTCAACCAACTTGGTTCGCCATACGGGATCTTTAAGCCCATAACTAAATTTTTCCACCAGAATGAAGTCGCCCACTAAGAGGGTAGGCATCATAGAACCCGATGGGATTTGAAATGGCTCATAAATGAATGAACGTAGGATCAACACAAAGGCAATCACAGGGAAGATAGAGTGCGCGGTTTCGACTATGGTCGACTCACGAATGATTTGGTACTCAGCTTCTTCAGTTAAATTCGCTTGTGATGCCTTTGCTAACGCTAAACTCTCACGACGCTTTGGGGCGAAAACGAGCACATCGACTAACCATATAAGTCCTGAGATCAGGGTGATTAGCACTAGAATAATGGAAAAATACGCTGCCATTGCTTATTGAACTCCTGCCTTAAAAATAATTAAAGGTGCCTAACTCAGCGAATATCATACTTTAGTTAACTTACCGTATTCGACCTTGGTAAACCAAAGTGATAAACCAATGCGATAACCTAACTAAAGCGCCGCAAACAGCGGCGCAATAGTCAACTAAATTGTCACTTCTTATGCTAACGATTACTCATTTAGCTTAAGTACCGCTAAGAATGCTTCTTGTGGCACCTCAACGTTACCCACTTGCTTCATCCGTTTCTTACCCTCTTTTTGTTTATTTAAGAGTTTTTTCTTACGAGAAACGTCGCCGCCATAACACTTAGCCGTTACGTCTTTACGCAGGGCTTTTACGGTTGAACGGGCAATAATTTGACTGCCCACCGCCGCTTGAATCGCAATATCAAACATCTGACGTGGAATAAGCTCTTTCATCTTATCCACTAAAGCTAAACCACGGTGACGAATGTTTGATCTATGGATAACCATAGCCAAGGCGTCGACTCGGTCGCCGTTGATGAGAATATCTAAACGCACCATGTCTGCAGGATCGAAACGAATAAAGTTATATTCGAGTGATGCATAGCCACGGCTAGTGGATTTCAAACGGTCGAAGAAGTCCATGACCACTTCCGCCATTGGCAGATGGTAAGTTACAGCCACTTGGTTACCGTGGTAAACCATGTTCACTTGGGTGCCACGTTTTTCAATACACAGGGTAATCACGTTACCTAAGTATTCTTTTGGCACTAAAATGTTGGCCTCAACAATCGGCTCACGCATTTCTTCAATGTTGTTAATCGCAGGCAGATCAGACGGGTTATCAACGTAAATCGTTTCGCCGCTAGTCATCACGACTTCGTACACTACGGTTGGCGCAGTGGTGATCAACTCTAGGTTGTATTCACGCTCTAAACGCTCTTGTACGATTTCCATGTGGAGCAGGCCTAAATAGCCAATGCGGAAACCAAAACCGAGTGCCGAAGAACTTTCAGGTTCAAAGAATAATGACGCATCGTTCAGGCTGAGTTTGTTCAGCGCATCACGGAAGTTTTCATATTCGTCGGTCGAAATTGGGAATACGCCAGCGTATACCTGTGGCTTCACTTTCTTAAAACCAGGTAACGGCTTTTCAGCACCATTTTTGGCTAAAGTTAACGTATCACCTACGGGCGCGCCGTGAATTTCTTTCAGACCCGCAATCACAAAGCCGACTTCACCGGTTTTAAGCTCGGTTTTATCAGTTTGTTTTGGGGTGAAAATACCGACGCGATCCGCAGTGTGGTTTTGTCCAGTAGACATGACCTTAAACTTGTCACCTTTTTTCAGGCTACCGTGTTTAATTCGCACTAAAGACACTACGCCTAGGTAGTTATCAAACCAAGAATCGATGATCAAGGCTTGCAATGGTGCGTCAGGATCGCCTTCTGGCGGTGGAATTTTGGCAACAATGACTTCTAAAACCTCGTCGACACCGACACCGGTTTTAGCCGAACAACGCACAGCATCCATCGCATCAATACCAACGATATCTTCAATCTCGGCAGCAACACGTTCTGGATCGGCTTGTGGTAAGTCAATCTTGTTTAAAATGGGTACCACATCTAGATTCATATCCAGCGCGGTATAACAGTTTGCCAGTGTCTGAGCTTCAACGCCCTGACCCGCATCAACCACCAGCAAAGCACCTTCACAGGCAGCTAATGAGCGCGAGACCTCGTAGGAGAAGTCAACGTGACCTGGGGTATCAATAAAGTTGAGTTGATAGACAAGGCCATCTTTGGCTTTATAATCCAAAGTGACACTTTGTGCCTTAATCGTAATACCACGCTCACGTTCTAGATCCATAGAATCTAAAACTTGAGAATCCATTTCACGGTCGGTTAAACCGCCACAAACCTGAATAAGACGATCTGATAGCGTCGATTTACCATGGTCGATATGGGCAATAATTGAGAAGTTTCTAATTTGTTTCATTATGCTGCAATGACTAATACTGAAAATGGATACGGTTCAAAGGAGCGAAATTGTACCTGATTGCGGTTTCAATACCAATCACATTCACTCCAACTTAAGACAGGCCGATAAAACAACGTCCAAAACCGCAGTTAGCTGTTATTTGATAAAAAATAACACATTGAAATTATTGGGCTAATTCGTTTAAATTGATGCTCCTACCTAAATAGGCCAAAATCACAGGCTGAGCATCAACTTCTAAACGTTTAGCCTGTTGCTTACCAAAAGACCACGCAATCAAGGCACCAACGGCCGCAAAGCCCATGGCACCTAGGTTAGGATTAAACTCAAGCAACTGGCCTAAAAATTGTCCTAACGCTGCGCCGACAAACAGGCCAAACAGCGGCATTAAATAGATTAATGCCGCGGCTTTGAGGATCACGCTCTCGGGAAGGCCTAATTTGAGTAATTCACCAGCCTCACAGCGGCGCTCACTCTGAATAGAAAATTGCTGGGTTTTCGAGGAAAAAGCCTGAGCGACAGCAGAGGTCCCGCAAGACTCACTGTTACTGCAGCTCTTGCAGGTACTCTTAAGTTCCACTTCAACCGTCAACCAGCCTTGACTATCACTGGAGACGACTCTGGCAATTTCTTCCATCATAATCGGCGTCCTATTCTAGCGTCAGACTTTTAGCAATGCGCGTTAAGGTTTCTGTCGGCACTTTACCCACAGCAACCACTTCGGCATTACCGACTTTTTCTGAGACTAATGACAAGCCATTACGGGTAATTAATTCTTCAGGCAATGGACTTGTGCCCGCACGCGCCACATAAACAGAAATATTTGCCAGTCCATCGGTCAGTGCTATGTATTCCACCGCTTCGTGACTGCCAATTAATCTATGGTGGTCGCGCACTACCACAGTAAAACCTGCGGGTAACCAAGCAAATTGCCAGTTTTGACCGTCTTGGCGCTCGGCTTGATCGATAACTGCCGGCCACTCTTGCTTATAGGCCTCTTGCAAAATAGCTGGCGGCTCGCTGAATTCAATGAGTTCAATCACCATGATCTGCTCAAGTAATTGCTTATCTTGAGTCAGCATGTCGTATCTCAGCGGCAGATAGGTTTCCATATCAAGCCAAATTTGAAAGCCATAACGGAATTCATCATTAGGCAACAGGCGGATCATCTGCCCCGGACGCCCAGCGATACGGGTACGGCCACCGAGTACAAACTGATAACCCACTTCTAAGTCCGCCATATTGGCAGAGAAAGCAGCAGGCCAGACACCTTGAATATGATTAGAAACGATACTATACGCAGGCTCATCGTGCTCAATAAAGGTGACACGATTACCGACACGCACTGCATTTTTGGGTGGACCGTTAAGGTATTCTAGAAAGGCAACTTCTTGATTATTCACCTTACCATGCAGGTAAACCAAAGGCCGAATATGATCGGCCTGAAGTTGAATAATCGATGCTTTAAACTCTTTCTCTCGTAAAGCCTGACTCATTTTCTCGAGCCAAGCTTTGGCAGGCATGTCTTCCTGCGCGGTTGCAGGAAAGACCAAGGCTAATAAAGCCAACAGGATTAGACGCAAGCTAACTCCTCGTTATTGATTGACCGGAACGGGTACGACCTCGGTATTGTCCTCTACAACCGCACCAGTATTCAATCGTTGTTGCAACATATGATCTTGGATATAAGTATTAATTCGGCGACGTTGCTCATTCACCTGATCATTGGTATAGCCTTGATTCTGTTGTACAGGACCGGTTTGTAGGCTCACAGGTGATGCGCTACCAATAAGCGGCCTTGTAATTAACACGGGCGATGGTGACGCGGCATCATCGGCGGTTTGATTGTAATTCTGCACACCCACAATCGCAAACATAGCAACCGTGGCAGCAATGGCATATTGACCAAATTGCTTAAATAAAGGTACGACGCGGCTTTGCTCCGAATTGGCGGCAATTTGTGGCGTTACAGGTGCAGTAACTTTAGACGCATGATGCTTAGGCGCAACTATCGCTGGCTCAAGCTCAATGGCGGCAGCAATGCTAGCAGAGAGATCTAACACAATATTCTGCGGCAACTCGCCACGCATGGCATCGCCTATCATATGATAGTTATGCCATTTATCATGTGAATGTGTATCAGCAGATAACTCTGCCATGGTCTGCGCATCAGTCTCTCCATCGACTGCGGCAGATACCCATTCTTGACCTAATTTATCCATTTTTCACCTGTCTAAATATAAGGGTTTCTTAAAATAAGAATTTAGGCTTCCAGCAAAGGCTGGAGCTTTTTATCGATTGCCTCTCGAGCTCGGAAGATACGTGATCTTACGGTCCCGACAGGACAATCCATGACTATGGCAATATCTTCGTAACTCATACCATCGAGTTCACGCAATGAGATGGCCATTCGTAATTCTTCAGGCAAGGTCTCTAATGTATCGAAAATCACTTTTTTGATTTCATCCGATAACATTAGCCGTTCTGGGGAGGCAAACTCCTTCAGCGCGTCACTGCCTTCATAATATTCGGCATCTTCTGCATCAACATCATTCGCAGGCGTTCTACGCCCCTGTGATACGAGATAATTCTTCGCAGTGTTTACTGCGATGCGGTACAACCAAGTATAAAATGCACTTTCACCGCGAAAGTTTGGCAAAGCTCTGTAAGCTTTGATAAACGCTTCCTGTGCCACATCAGCAACGTCCGCTTGGTTCCGTACATAACGGGATATCAAGCTAATGACTTTACTTTGATATTTAAGCACTAACAGGTTAAAAGCGTTTTTATCACCTTGTTGTACGCGCTCAACTAATTGTTGATCACTTAATTGTCCACTCATCCGAGCCGACTTCTCCTAAATCTAAAATGCTGATTTCTCAGTCGCTCGAATCATATTCACTTATGTAGACTCGCGGGCTTTGAAAAAGTTCTAAAAATTATACAAAAAAAGTAAGGTAAAAAGGAAAGTACCCATAATCGGTGAGTTGGTTTACCATAGTTGGCACTCTTCAGTCACATCATGATACCCGATGAAACAAGTAGTTGAACACCAATCTGACATATTAGTCATAGGTAGCGGTGCCGCAGGTCTGACACTAGCTTTGCATCTTGCTGAAAAAGCAAAAGTAATTCTGCTTTCAAAAGGCCCACTCTCGGAAGGGTCGACTTACTACGCCCAAGGCGGTATCGCCTCCGTCTTCGACGAAAGTGACACTATCGAATCCCATGTTGCAGACACCTTAATCGCAGGGGCGGGTTTATGTGACAAAGACGTTGTCACTTTCACGGCTGAAAATGCCAAGAGTGCGATGCAATGGCTTATCGAATGTGGCGTCGCCTTCGATAAAGAAGAAACCACAGACGGCAACGCAAAAGATGCACCTTACCATTTAACCCGTGAAGGCGGCCATAGCCACAGACGAATTCTGCACGCTGCCGATGCCACAGGCAAAGAAGTGCAAACCACACTGCAAGAACGCGCACTCGCCCACCCCAATATTCACGTTTTAGAACGCTATAACGCCATCGACCTCATCACCACCCGTAAATTAAATCGCCCAGGTAATCGTGTATTAGGCGCTTATGTGTGGAATCGCAATGAAGAACACGTCGAAACCGTTAAAGCTAAGTTTGTCGCGTTAGCGACTGGTGGTAGTTCAAAGGTTTATCAATATACCTCAAACCCTGATGTCGCTAGCGGTGATGGTATTGCCATGGCATGGCGTGCAGGTTGCCGCGTGGCGAATATGGAGTTCAACCAATTCCATCCAACGTGTTTGTACCACGCAGATGCGCGCAACTTCTTACTCACCGAAGCCCTGCGTGGTGAAGGGGCTTATCTGCGTCGTCCAGATGGCAGCCGCTTTATGCCGGACTTTGATGAACGCGCCGAGTTAGCTCCCCGTGACATCGTTGCCCGCGCCATCGATTATGAGATGAAACGTCTGGGTGCCGATTGCGTCTATCTAGATATCAGCCATAAAGATGCTGACTTTGTGATGAAGCATTTCCCGACCATCTATAGCCGTTGCTTAGAGCTGGGAATCGATATCACTAAAGATGCGATTCCTGTGGTACCTGCTGCTCACTATACCTGCGGTGGTGTAATGACAGATATGCACGGTCAGACGGATCTCAATGGTCTCTATGCTATTGGTGAAGTCGCCTATACGGGCTTACATGGCGCCAATCGTCTGGCGAGTAACTCGTTACTCGAATGTTTAGTGTTTGCCCGTGCGGCGTCACAGGACATAGAAAGCCAACTGCATAAAATTCAAATCCCGGGACAAATTCCAGCATGGGATGAAAGTAAAGTGTCGAACTCGGATGAGGAAGTGGTCATCGCCCATAACTGGCACGAGCTGCGGTTATTCATGTGGGACTACGTTGGAATTGTACGCTCTGATAAACGTCTGGAGCGAGCACTGCGCCGCTGCCTGATGTTACAGCAAGAAATTCAGGAATATTACAGTAACTTCAGGGTTAGCAATAACTTGCTCGAATTACGTAACTTAGTGCAAGTGGCCGAATTAATTATTCGCTGTGCCATGGAGCGTAAAGAAAGCCGTGGACTGCATTTTAATATCGATCATCCAGAGAAATTAGACGCGCCTCGCCCGACTATTTTACTACCAGAAAAGTAACCGCATAGGTGACTTCATCATAAACAGACTAAATCTCAGAATGAGGTTTAGTCTGTTGCATTTTAGCCCGCAGCAACAGCCGACATAAATGTCGATAGTCAGTATCATTTAACATATCAGCCCAAACCAGCAAGAGCCGCAGCTGAGTATCCACTTCGATATAAATCAAGCAAACAAAGGGCGTGACCCAAGTGCGTTTTAGTACCTGAAAGTGCTCCCCCGTTGACAAACGTCCCTCGCCTTTATCACTCAGCACAAAATCTAAACGCCAATGCTGCAGTCGCCACAACTGCGACAGCAAAAAAATACTAACAAGTACGATAAACAAATATTTAAGCAGAGATAAGGCGATAATGTCGCTTTGGGGCCAAAGCAGAAATGAGCTAGAACAGACACCAATAAAAACGACCAACGAGAGTCGTTGGTCGAAAGAGGCTTTTACGCTGAAACTATGGTGCCGGTCTTCCACGGACTTTCACTATCATACGAGCCAGTTCAGTGTCAGGGCACACTTCATGGCCCATAAACCAAGCAAACAATTCTGGATCTTCACATTCCAACAAACGGATAAACACGGTTTTATCTTCATCGGACATTTCTTGATAGAAGTTTTCAACAAAAGGTTGAAGCAAGACGTCTAATTCCAGCATCCCACGGCGACATGCCCAGCGAACCCTTGCGATGTTCATTAATTCCAAGGTATTTCTCCCAACACAGATTTGGCATTAGTCTATCAGTTCACTGACTAAAGTGTCGATTAACCCTTCATATTGACTCACAAAATTAGCATTGTTGTACTTGCGTATCGAGTCCCTCAAAGAGATCGCTAAAATCTGTATCCAATAATCGCTTTACCGCAGGATGTTGGATCATACGTTCGGCAAACATCACATGGTATTCCTCTTTCACATCGGTGGTTTCACCGAGCAAATTCATACCATGGGAAATCACTTCTTGCCGATAAATCGACGGTGTGACAAAAATACCTCGTTTAAGGTAACCAAAGGCCTTCATCATGGCCGCATCGTCGAACTCACCCAAGATACTGACTTTAAGATTTTGCTCGTCAAACCAGCGATATAGCTGTTGTCCAAGTGAGGTTCTACGGCCGGGGATTAATAGCTGGCCTTGCTCTAAACAAGCAGGAAAATCAGCGCTATAAGTCTCCGCGGAGAAAAAACTCACGCCACATTCACCCAATTTTTTAGATAAAATTTCAGGGTATTTCAGTGACTCACCTGCACAATCCGAAAGGATCATATCCAGTTTATGCTCACGTAAACGCGCCATTAGGCTCTCGTGAGTCGCCTCATAGCAGGCTAAGTGCATAGAATTGTCATTAGGCACTACGGATAATAAAACTCGGCTGACTAAAGCTTTAGATAAGGCATCGGCAATACCCACCTCGAATAACATGGCATCCGCTTTTTGATAATTAAGTAAATCGAGCATTTCATAGCTAAGGCTAAACATCTTATCGGCGTAGCGAAACACCAATTCACCTAACTCTGTCGCCTCCAATGTCCGCCCGACTCGCTTGAACAGACTGCCGTTTAACCTATCTTCTAAGGCACGAATTTGCCCCGTTATCGTTTGCGGCGTTAAACATAGGGCTTCGGCCGCCTTCGCGACTGAGCCCTTTTTCTTAATCATCCAAAAATAATACAAGTGGTTATAATTCAAGTGCAGCATGCTAACCCGCTGTTAATGCTCCCTCAAACGCCAAGGCGCTGAGGGGGGACTGTGTTATTTTAAACTCGATAGTTTAAAATCAGATGATTAAAAACCTGATGATTCCCAGTCAAGTTACTTTAAACGCTGGCAGTCGAGTAAGTTAGTAACTATGCCTTGTAACTGCTCCAAATCGGCAGCATTCCCCAGACTTACCGCTTCAGTGACTCCTGAAACTAAAACGTTACGTTCAGGAATACGTTCGGCGCAATAGGTTCGATTCGCTTCTTGGAAACGTTTACCACCGCGATACTTAAGTGCCCTCGATTCATAACCATTAGTTTCTAATCTCGCCCCTAAGGAATCAGATTTAAACATCAAAGCGCCATCCACTATTCCTTCAAGATAGCTTTGGCAAGTCTGCGAGTTTGCATCCTGATTACAGGCCGAAATTTGCGATGCCGTCGCGGTTGTCGATAAACATAAGAGCGTTGCTATTCCCATTAATTTCAACTTTATCATAGTTATACTCCTTTCTTAGGTAACACTTTTGATAACCAGAAATACCCGACTAACGCTGCCATAATCGAACCGATTAAGGTCCCTAGGCGTGCTAAGTCACCGTACATAGGGTCTGCATGTTCAAAGGCTAACGACGCAATAAACATAGACATAGTAAAACCAATACCGCACATGGCCGCGACGGGGGCAATTTGCTTCCAACCTACGCCATCGGGTAATTGAGCTAATTTTAGTTTCACCGCAATAAAGCTAAATAACATTACACCGATTGGCTTACCTAACATCAGGCCCAATGCAATACCAACAGGAACAGGAGAAATTAACGTCTCCAAATTCATATTGCCGACATAAACGCCCGCATTGGCAAAAGCAAACACTGGCAAAATGAGGAAAGTACTCCAAGGATGCAAACTATGCTCTAAGCCTTCTGAGGGTGAACTGCCATCCTTTGCCCGCAATGGAATACAAAAAGCAATGATGACGCCAGCCAGAGTCGCATGCACTCCAGACTTAAGTACGGCAACCCAAAGGATTAACCCTAAGATGCCATAGGGTAAAAGTGAGGTAACCCCTTTGCGGTTTAACCCAACCAAGCCCGCAATCGCTAAACTGGCAATCACTAAACTGATGGTTGATAAGTCAGTACTGTAAAACAGCGCGATAATCACTATGACGCCTAAGTCATCGATGATAGCTAAAGCAAGTAAGAAGACTTTCAGTGAAACAGGAACGCGGCTTCCGAGCAGCGCCATAATACCTAAGGCAAAGGCAATATCGGTCGCGGCAGGAATCGCCCAACCCGCTTGTGTGACAGGATCACCGTAGTTAAACAGTAAGTACACACCAGCAGGGACTAACATGCCGCCAATGGCTGCAAAGGTAGGCAGGGAAGCTTGAGCGACACTCGATAAGGCGCCTTCAAGTAACTCACGTTTCACTTCTAAACCAATCAGCAAAAAGAATATGGCCATCAAGCCATCGTTTATCCACAGGATGAGTGGCTTGTGTATGTTGAGCTCGCCAATTTTGACTTGAACGTCAGTGCCTAAAAAGCCTTGATAAAGTCCAGATAAGGGGGAATTGGCCATCAGCATGGCTAAGGCAACAGCAACCAATAACAGGATACCGCCAGCCGACTCTTGGCTCAGAAAATTTCTAATTGCTTTTTCCATCTTGCACTCCTAAAAATCATAATGAATTGAGTGTAGACGAATTGTAATGACAAATATAATCGTAAGTTTCTCCCTAACACCTCGGTTATCCCGAAGTGTTAGGCTAAAAAACATACATCACACAGCAACAGGGGCTTTGATATGAGGGTGTGGAGCGTAGTTTGTTAATTCAAAATCATCGAATTGATAGTCAAAAATCGACTCAGGTCTGCGTACAATAGTCATGGTCGGCAACGGTTTTGGATCACGACTTAACTGCAGTGCCGTCTGTTCCATATGATTAGAATATAAATGGGTATCGCCACCCGTCCACACAAAATCACCTAAGGCCAAGTCACATTGCTGGGCGACCATCATAGTTAACAAAGCATAACTGGCAATATTAAATGGCAAACCAAGAAACACATCACAACTACGCTGATACAGCTGACAAGATAATTTACCATCGGCTACATAGAACTGAAAAAATGCGTGGCACGGTGCCAAAGCCATTTTATCCAGTTCGCCCACGTTCCACGCAGAAACGATAAGACGGCGAGAATCTGGCTGAGATTTTATCTGGGCGATAACTTGCGAAATCTGGTCGATAGCATCACCACTCTGGGTTGGCCAGCTGCGCCACTGGGCACCATAAACTGGGCCCAAATCGCCATTGTCATCGGCCCATTCATCCCAAATGCTGACCTTATTTTCGCGTAAATAGGCAACGTTAGTTTCACCCTTCAGAAACCACAGTAATTCATGGATGATAGAGCGCATATGGCATTTTTTGGTGCTCACCAAAGGAAAACCTTTGCTCAAATCGAAGCGCATTTGATAGCCAAATACCGAGCGAGTCCCAGTACCTGTGCGATCCGATTTATCCACGCCTTCGGCTAATATGTGCTTCATTAAGTCTAAATACTGTTTCATTGCTGCTTACCTTGCTTACGAAAAATCAAGTACAAACCGATTAACACCATAGGCACAGAGAGTATCTGCCCCATAGTCATAAATCCCCAGTAGAGTCCCAACTGTGTGTCGGGTTGCCTCACAGTTTCAACCATAATACGGAACATACCGTAACCGACTAAGAACATACCAGAGACCGCACCGACTTTATCGGTACGTTTGCTAAACCAGTAAAGTAATAGGAATAATGCTACGCCTTCAAGGGCGAACTGATACAACTGGGATGGATGACGTGGGTCAGGCCCACCGGTTGGAAACACCATAGCCCAAGGCACATCAGTGGTTCGTCCCCAAAGCTCGCCGTTAATAAAGTTACCAATACGACCAGCGCCTAAACCAATAGGCACAACAGGTGCCACCATATCGGCGACAGCAAAAAAAGTACGTTTTTGTTTCCACGCGATATAGAGCATCGCCGTAATCACGCCCATCAAACCGCCGTGGAAGGACATGCCACCTTCGGAGATTTTAAATAAATAGAGGGGACTGGCGAGGAAATAATCGAAATGATAAAAAAGCATGTAACCGATACGGCCACCTAAAATCACCCCAAGAAAACCATAAAAGAGTAAATCTGAAACTTGCTCCCGCGTCCATATCCCCTTTGAACGGTCGGCTTGGCGGTTCAACAACCACATGGCCGCAACAAATCCGACTAAATAGGTAAAACCATACCAACGCAGTGCCGGTTCAAAGGTTTGTCCAAAAAGATTAAACGGTCCAAATGAAACGATCACGGGATCGATATTGGGGAAACTCAGCGCCATAACACATCCATTAGCAGCCTCAAACTGAGATAAACATAAAAACTAGGTCAGAATTAACTTAAGGCCGACACATAGAAGTAACAGTGCAAATATCTTTTTAAGTACAGGTGTTGGCCAAGTGCTCGCCGCTTTTACCCCCACAGGCGCCATCAAGACAGAAGTGATCACTAAACCAAACAATGCAGGTAAATAGATATAGCCTAAGGTACCATAGGGCAACTCAGGGGCATTCATTCCTGCAATAATATAGCCGAAACTGCCAGAAAGAGAGATTAAGAAGCCCATCGCCGCAGAAAAGCCCACGGCTTGACGCATCTGTAAACCATAAAAAGTCAAAAATGGCACTATCAGTATACCGCCACCTATCCCGGTCAAACCTGCCAAAACCGCAACAAAAGCCGATACAACAAAAAGCACTACTGAATTAGGTAATTGACGATTTGATTCGGCCTTAACGGGATAAGCCATTTGAATTGTCATTAAAATCACAAAGATGGCAAAACCTTGTTGTAACTTATCAGCGGGAATACGCTCAGCAATAAAACCTGAAGCCAGCGCGCCTATAATAAGGCCCGGTAACATTGATTTGAATAAATTCCAAGGCACATTGCCACGCTTATGGTGGGCACGTGCCGACGAAATAGAGGTGAGAATAATGGCTGCTAGCGAAGTGGCAATTGCAATATGGGGGAGCTGAGTAGAGCTAATACCGACCGATGGCAAAATATAAAGCAGTGCCGGCACTACAATCAAGCCGCCACCGATACCTAATAATCCTGCCATAAAGCCGACAAATGCGCCTAAAGCCAAGCAAATAAAGAACACCAACAACAAACTATCCACACGAGTACCTACAGCGTGATAAATTGAGAGCCTTAGCTTAAAGCAAAACACAGCATTAGTTAATTAAGAATTGTTGCGAGACCCTGCTGGGTCAAATATTCTTTAACCAGCTCACGCACTTGGAAGCCGTTTGATAGGCTCAGCGCTTTAGCAAGTAATTGATCTAAATCGGCCCGCGCAACACGACGCAATAGATAATTGATCCGCGCTAAACTGCCCTGATTCATACTCAACTGATCGTATCCCATAGCCACCAGCAAAATGGCCCCCATAGGTTCGCCCGCGAGCTCTCCACAGATACTAATATCGAGTTTATGGTATCGACAATCTAGGTGCGCCTGATGCAAAGCCCGCAATATTCCAGGATGATAACTATCAAATAACGAGCTCACCCGCGGGTTATTACGGTCAACAGCCAGCAAATATTGGGTTAAATCATTACTACCAACAGAGACAAAATCCACTCGTTTTGCCACATCATCCAACTGATATAACATGGCAGGCACTTCGAGCATAATGCCTATTCGTGGCATCACTATGTCGCTGTTAACATCGTTTTTTAATTCGACATAGGCTTGTTGCAAATATTCTAAGGATTGATCGATTTCATCTAAGTTGCTGACCATAGGCAGCAAAATACTTAACTGTTTACCGTCTCCCCCAGCCTGTAGCATGGCCCGTAACTGCACCAAAAACAGCTCAGGATGATCCAGAGACAAGCGAATCCCGCGCCATCCAAGGAAAGGATTGTCTTCTTTAATCGGGAAATACGGTAAAGGTTTATCGCCCCCCACATCTAAAGTACGCATCACCACAGGTCGACCGGACGCGGCCGATAAGACCTGTTGATAGACTTTAACTTGCTCAGATTCACTCGGGAAGCGCTGTTGCAGCATAAAAGGAATTTCAGTGCGATAAAGCCCAATACCGTCGGCACCCTCTGCAATTTCAGAGGCAACACCACTGAGTAATCCCGCATTGAGATACAAGCGAATACGTGAACCATCTAAGGTTACAGAAGGCAGCGCTAATTCTTGGGCATACTGGCGTTGCAAGGCTTTTTGTGCCGAAATCAGGCTACGATACTCACCGACAATCGCAGGTGATGGCGACACCAATAACTGACCACGGCTTGCGTTTACGACCAAAAGTTTTTGGTCAATATTGGCAGATAACAGTTGCTCGACACCTGTGATTGCAGGCACACCTAAGGCGCGGGCTAAAATAGCGGCATGGGAGTTTACGCCACCAAGCTCAGTGACAATACCCGCAAGCTTTTGCCTTGGGAACTCAGCCAACATAGTCGCATCGGCTTCACGGGTAATGAGGATTACAGGTTTATCGGGCTCAAGCTCTAGACGTTCTGGCTCAATAAGTTGGCGCAATACTTTTTGACCTAAGTCGCGAATATCGCTAGCCCGCTCCTTAAGGTAAGGGTCTTCCATTGCTAAAAACTGTTGAATATAACGTAGAGACACTCGACTCACCGCCGACTCAGCAGCCCAGCCTAATTGCACTTCACGGGTATATTCGCCGCCTAAACTAGCATCATCAAGCAGTAACTGTAATGCATTGAAAATGGAGACAACTTCGTCATCTTGCTCACGATCAAACCGTTGAGATAAGGCACCTATCGCTTCTTTACAACGCACCATAGCCGTGGTTAAGCGACTCGATTCATAGGCAATATCGTCAGAACGCACCTCAGGCTGTTCAAGGGGGATTTCCCCACCAAGTACGAAGGCATACGCAATGGCGATACCGTTTGATGCTGAAGTACCTTGAAACAGAATTTGTTGATGATGGGAGCTGACTTGTGCTTTTTGTTTTAACCCACGCACTGCCATCGCTAATTGGGCGGCGAGGGTCATCAGGAAGGCTTCTTCGCCCTCACTGAATTGACGAGCACTCGCCTGCTGTACCACTATCACCCCAACCACAGCCTTCTGGTAGATAATAGGTACAGCTAAAAAAGCGCGATATTCTTCTTCGGCGACTTCAGGAAAAAGCTTAAACCTTGGATGAAGCCGAGCATCCGCTAAATTAACGGCCTCTTCTCGCTGGGCAGCAAGTCCAACTAAACCTTCAGTCAGCGGCATACGTACTCGACCAACGGCGCTTTTTTCAAGGCCATCGGTTGCAGATAACACGAGTTCTTGCTCTTCTAGGATATAGATGGAGCAACATTGGGTTTCCATCGCCGCTTTAGTCGATGAAACTAAGATTTCTAATGCGGTTTCCAAACTGTGGGCAGATGCCACAGCCTGAGTAATATCCCTAAGCGTATTTAACACTGTTTTCAATCCTCTTTTGAAAATCAGCCCGTTGTTTTTTGTCTTCCCCGTTTCCTAGGTATTTCTAGGGTTTGGAATGACAATGCCGTTACCGCAAACTCTTTCATCACCTTACGATAAACATCACGCTTAAATGACACAACTTGCCGCACAGGATACCAATAACTTACCCAGCGCCAATCGTCAAATTCAGGATGCCCAGAAGAACTCAAATTAATCGCACTATCTTGGCTTTTCAGTTGTAACAGAAACCACTTTTGTTTTTGCCCGATACACACAGGTTTACTGTCTTGCCTCACTAAACGCTTTGGCAAACGATAGCGCAACCAAGAACGGGTCGAGGTTAATATATGCACGTGTTCAGGTCTTAGGCCCACTTCTTCATACAACTCACGGTACATAGCCTCTTCTGCTGTCTCGCCATCATCGACGCCACCTTGAGGAAATTGCCATGAGTGTTGACCGAAACGTCTAGCCCACATGACTTGGCCATATCTGTTACAAATTATAATGCCCACATTTGCGCGAAAGCCGTCGCTATCAATCACATGGACTCCAAATCACATTAAATTTTAATAAACTGATTGTTTCATAAAGCTAGTCTCTCAGCAAACCTCTATTTTATCCTAAGCTTTGGATAACATCTGACTTAAAAGACATTTATCAACAATGCTAGGGGATGGAATCCGGGGATATCCACATTTTCTGTGGATATCTCTGTTTGAAACTCAGGTGAACTTGTTATAACGTTCAAAAAACATCTATTTACCATCGTTTTTAAAATTTAGCGTTAAAACTTAATAGCAAACAAATTCATAAGCTTGCACATTAATCATGATTTATTTTAGACTAAAAAACCAATAAAGCTCATTATTTAACCAGCAAGAAGTATTTCTATCATTCTCGCGATATTACTCAACTTTATACACAAATAGTGTCCACAACTGTCCACAAAAGCCAGAATAAATGCACTTTATTCGCATTGACTTAGGATTTTTATTAGGTTAAGAGGCTCACTTTACTGAGTTATCCATAATATCTGTGGATAAGTATGTGGGGAACGCAAGGGAAAGCAGAGAGTAACTTTGAACACTTTTTTGCAAAACGGGGGTTAACACGGATATAAAATTTAAAATCAGTCACTTAGAATAAAAACATTCGGTACAAGTTAATCCACCCTGTAGGGCTCATTTTTTAACCACCATTGCTAAGCGGTTATTTTTAAGTAAAATCCAGCCATGAATCGAATTATCCCCCCTGAAAATCTATCTGAACTACTCGAACGTGCCAACATGATGGCGGGCGTGAGTTTGGCGCAGATAGCCAGCCAAAGAAGCATTCGTGTCCCCAAGGATCTTAAACGCGATAAAGGTTGGGTCGGTCAACTAATCGAAATGGAATTAGGCGCAACGGCGGGTTCTAAACCTGAGCAAGATTTTCTACATTTAGGAGTCGAGCTTAAAACTATCCCCATTGATACACAGGGGCGACCGCTGGAGACCACATATGTCTGCGTGGCGCCGCTATCGAATATCCAAGGATTAACCTGGCAAAACAGCTTAGTCTGCCATAAGTTACAGCGAGTACTTTGGGTACCCGTTGAAGGAGAGAGGCATATTCCTGTGGGTGAGCGCCGTATAGGTACACCAATATTGTGGGAACCAGATCCGCACGAGTTGCAATTACTGCAACAGGATTGGGAAGAGATCATGGAGCTTATCGCCCTCGGAAAAGTAGAGAGGCTTACAGCTCGCCACGGCGAAGTGCTGCAATTGCGCCCTAAGGCCGCTAATAGTAAGGCGTTAACACAAAGCATTGCCGAAGATGGTAGCCTCAAAATGACCAACCCTAGGGGCTTTTATTTAAAGACCAGTTTCACTGCTATGATACTTAATAAGGTATTTGGTTAATTTTTAGTAACGATATGGACTTGGATTGATCCAGATCACAAATTTCACTGGCACTAAGGTGACTCTTTTCTATAAACTACGGCATCCTGAAATCACAGCCGTATTCGGATACCAATCAAGCAGTGAGAGCACGTAGACAAGCGAAAAAACTCCTTTTTGCGATTTTAGCTTGGGCGATTGCCATGGCTGCATTCGTGTTTTTTCGATATGCCCAATCACCAGAGCTGCCCCAATGGGCGGTAAGTTCGGCTGATCTCGCAACACTTGCTATCTACATGGGGATAATTTTTGGCAGCTTACATTGGATGTCGAACGTCATTGCCGATTTCAGTGCAATCAATCGCCTCCCCTATGTGTTTTCAGTCATCTTTAAAGGCTTGTTTTTATTACTGGGTGCTACGACGTTAGCTTACATGACTCAGTTTTTAAATATGTGGGCCATCGAAAATCATATGTCGACCCTCAGACAAATGCTGACGGCGCACATTCTCTATAGTCCTTCATTCCAAGCATTGATCGTATATTTGGTCGTCGTACGAGTCAGCTTAGCTTTTGTCGAGCAAATGGCATTATTAGTCGGGCCGCGTATTTTACTCAACATAGGCCTTGGTAAATACCATAAGCCAAGATATGAGCAGCGCTTATTCCTCTATTTAGACATGGTCGCCTCAACCACACATGCCGAATCACTTGGCGATTACCGCTTTAGTCGATTGATCCAAGACAGCTTTAGTTTACTTTCAGATACTGTGTCCAATAACGAAGCTGAAATCTACCGCTATATGGGAGATGCAGTGCTGCTTCACTGGCCATTAGAAGAAGGGATAGTTCACGACCGCTGCATGAATATTTATTTTGAATTTAGCCAACAACTGAACTGGCAACGCCGCTACTTTGAAGAGCATTATGGTTTTGTGCCGAAATTTAAAGCGGCGGCCCATTGTGGCCAAGTCGTCGCTGCAGTTGTTGGTGTACAGAAACAAGAAATTAGTTTCTTTAGTGACGTGCTCAATACCTTAGCAAGACTGCAAGATCAATGTAATCCACTAGGACAGCGCATGTTGATTTCGGGCGCACTCGCGGGACGTTTAGATAACCCCAACACTCAGTATCACCTATCAAATCTAGGCCCAGTCAAACTCAAAGGGAAACAACACTCGATTGAAGTGTTTGGCGTTTCCCCGCTCTGATTTGTAATCGACTTTAAGCTTTAGCTTGAATTAATGCTTTGCAGTTACAGTCAGTTTATTCCTCGTCCTTAGCTAATAATTTTTGGATCATTAAACCTAAAGTGCGGAAAGTTAAGATCCGACTGGTGGTTTGACGCCAAACAAGGCCGATATCACGGTAAGGTGCCTCACCCGGTGGCGTCATCACCACTAAATCTGTGTCATTCAAAATACCCGCGTCAATGGCCATTTGCGGAAGAAACGTGGTGCCCAGTTTACTGTTCACCATCTGCACTAAAGTATGCAAACTGGTGGCGGCAAACGGATTGACTTTCGCACTATCACCTAACTGACATGCAGTAATAGCATGGCCTGTGATGCAATGCTCACTTTGAAGAAGAAAAATACTCTCGTCCGGCAGAGTTTGATAATCAATAGGTTGATGTATGCCGCCCGCTAAATCTTTGTGGGCCACCATTTTGAAAGGATCTATGCCCACTTTCATGCTGTGGTAACCGCTAGTATCAACCGGTAGCGCTAGGATTAATAAGTCCAGCTCTCCTTTACCTAAAGCATCTAGCAAACGCTCAGTGGTATCTTCCTTCAATAATAAACTCATCGCTGGATAAGATTGCTGACACTGGCGAATCACACGGCTCAATAGGAAAGGCGCAATAGTGGGAATACACCCTAAACGTATATCGCCTGTCATCGGCTCACCTTGATTTTTCACTAATTCCACCAAATCATCCACATCAGTGAGAATTTTACGGGCGCGCTGCACCACTTCTTCACCAATGGCGGTAAACATAAATGACTTATGGTCTCGCTCAATCAACTGATGCCCTAACTGCTCTTCTAGGTTTTGGATCCCACTTGAAAGCGTTGATTGACTGACAAAACACACCTTAGCGGCGCGGTTAAAATTCTGCTCTTGATGGAGATTCACCAAATAGAATAAGTTTTTTAAGCTAGGTAAACTTTTCATTTTCTCGATTGCCATGAAGGTTATGAATTAAGAAATTAAATCTACTTTAGCATAAGTGATGAGCAATAACGCGGCATAAGATATCAGGATTGTGACCCGAATCGATATTCAATCGGTTCGCCGTAAAACTTAAGTGGGAGTAACAAAATAAGATGGGAAAAGCGCTAACAAGAAAATGTCGAAAACAACAAACTTAATCGTAAAACCAATGCAAGATTCACTCAATTGAGCGCAACAATAGACATTATTGCTGCGCCTTAACTTACCTTAGCAAGTAATATTTTATGCTTTGGCTTGGAGGAATAACTTTAACTGTTGTAAATCTGCACTCGCGTGTTCAACGATGTCAGCAACCCAAGAGCCATGTTCAGCATCCCATCTTGCTTCTTCGCCATGTTGTAATAATTGGGCGATTTGCTGAATACGTTTTAACCCCACGGAACCTGCAGCACCTTTAAATTTATGTGCTTCTGAACATAAGGTATCTTTGTCTGCTGCGTCGTTAGCCTTCACTAGATTTCCAACATATTCAGGCATTAACTGCTCAAATAACACTACACTCTTGAGTAAGGTACCGGCACCAATGGCGCTGCAGTACTGTTCGAGAGTATTGAGATCTAGGATTGCTTCTAATTCAACTGTGGCCATAAGGCCTCCCTTAAGTGGTTCAATGCTTAAAACGAATTTATCACATGATACCCACTAAAATTGTCAGTGCAACTTATAGCGATATTCATGGTCTAATTCAGATTAAAATTAACAAAAAAACAAACTAATAGTCGTAAATAAACGCTTACGAAATAATAGCGACGACATAACATTTAGGGAGTAAATTTATCCCACTAACTTGCCTCTATCGTTGCGCTAATGCGTGCCCTTGTCCACCATAAAGCTGCAAATTATCCACAATCGCCACCAATCCATCCCAACGATAAGCACACCAATCGGGTGCTAATAGCATAGGTTTTTTCGCATAAGCGGTGACACGGTGAAAAATCACTTCCGCGGGAGTATGGCGGATCATCTCACCGACACTGTGGGCATAATCCTCAATACTCAATAAAGGTAAGCGCCCACTTCGCCACGACTTAGCCATAGTGCTACCTTCGACGATATGCAAAGGATGTAACTTCAAACCGTCAACACCCTGCTGCAATACAGCAGCTAAAGTCGCCATATAATCGCTATGGGTTTCATCGGGTAAGCCAAGAATAAGATGAGTGCACACCTTAAGACCGCGAGCTCTCGCCCTAGACACAGTGTCACAATAACAGGCGAAATCATGGCCACGGTTAATTCTACGCAGTGTTTCATCTTTGGCTGTTTGCAACCCGAGTTCTAACCACACATCGACACCATTTGCCTGATAACGCGCCAGTAAATCCAGTACATTATTCGGCACACAATCGGGGCGAGTTCCAACACATAAACCGACTATCTCGCCATCTTTAACCGCTTCATCGTACTTAGCCATTAACACTTGATATTCATCGTAAGTGCTAGTGTAGGCTTGAAAATAAGCAATAAATTTATCGGCTTGTGCCTGAGGCTTCGCCTCACGATAGCGGCTCTTACCCTGTTCAAGTTGCTCAGTAATACTCAATACATCGGCGGTTTGATGGCTAAATGACGCCACATTACAGAAAGTACAACCTCCACGCCCCAAAGTGCCGTCACGGTTAGGGCAAGTAAACTTAGCATCAATAGTGAGTTTTCGCAGTCGGGTGCCATATCGTGCCTTGCAAACGGCACCAAAGGTATTCACATATGCATCAAGCCCCATTAGAGCACCCACCAAATTTCATATCGCTTCATTGAGAATAACCAAGATAAAATCACAAATAGAAAAGAAAATACGTGAACAAATAGAAGAAAAAGCTTAGTGTAAATAAGGTAGCGAGAGTTTTCTTGGCGCTACATCAAATTCCCGCCTGACTCATACCGTTATTATCATAAATGTGCGCATCCTCAAATTAGCCAGCTTACCGCTGAGATCTTGCTCACATCAAAAATGAATAACAATTCAACAATTTTAATTTTTTATCTATTTACTGTGTTTGCAATAAAAATCACTATTTCTAAATCAAAAACAATCCCATCAGCATGTTACACCTTGGTAAATATTGAGTTTGATAGTTTTTAAAATTCTTTTTATTCATAATGTTATACGGCACATTTTACTGTTGACGTTAACGTAAGGCAATTGTGATTTGTGTATGAAACATGAATTAATACCCATGTTTTATGCAAATTTTTGGTTTGACCTTTATTGAATCTCAGGCTAATTTGGGTGGTTCGGGTGCATATCTATAGAAAGTCTTTACATTTTCTCCCCGAGTAGTAATCAGTTGAGGTCTAGGGAGGTTTTTGTATGAGCTTATATCATCCCAGTTTTGAGCGGGACAATTGTGGTTTTGGGTTGATAGCACAGATGGATGGCGAAGCCAGCCACCGTATAGTGCGCACGGCAATCCATGGTCTAGATCGCATGAAGCACCGAGGGGGCATTGCCTCCGACGGTCGCACTGGCGACGGCTGTGGTTTATTAATGCAATTACCCGTGCAATTTTTTGAAGCGATTGCCGCGGAAAATGATTGGCATTTGAGCAGAAAATTTGCCGTAGGTATGCTGTTTTTAAGTCGAGATGATGAACTGGCTGACCAAGCCAAGTTTATTCTTGAGCGCGAACTCGAGCGTGAAACCTTAAGTATTGCAGGCTGGCGCAAGGTGCCTGTCAATCCCGATGTGTTAGGTGAAATTGGCAAGGCTAGCCTGCCACAAATCTATCAAGTGCTGATCAACGCCCCCATTGGCTGGCGTGAAAAAGACTTGGAACGTCGCCTTTATATGGCGCGTCGCCGCCTAGAGCAGCAGATCATCGACGACAAAGACTTCTATGTCGCGAGTTTGTCTGGCCAAGTTATCGTCTATAAAGGTCTGATGATGCCTGTAGACTTGCCCGCGTTTTATCCCGATCTCGCGGACATTCGCTTAAAAAGCTCTATATGCCTATTCCATCAACGTTTCTCAACGAATACTTCTCCTAAATGGCCATTAGCTCAGCCGTTTAGATATTTAGCCCATAACGGCGAAATCAATACTATTACGGGTAACCGTCAATGGGCCCGCGCCCGTGCCTATAAGTTTAATTCACCGCTACTGCCAGATTTGCAGCAGGCCGCTCCCTTTGTGAATGAAACAGGCTCAGACTCTTCATCTTTAGATAACATGCTGGAAATGCTGTTATCCGGTGGCATGGACTTATACCGTGCCATGCGTCTATTGATCCCGCCTGCTTGGCAAAGTAATCCGGAAATGGATGACGAATTAAAAGCCTTCTACGACTTTAACTCTATGCACATGGAGCCTTGGGATGGTCCGGCTGGTATTGTGATGACCAACGGTCGCCATGCAGCCTGCGCCGTAGACCGTAACGGTCTGCGTCCATCGCGTTATGTGATCACAAAAGATCGTATTTTGACCTTAGCCTCCGAAGTGGGTATTTGGGATTACGCCGCCGATGAAGTGATTGAAAAAGGCCGTGTTGGGCCTGGCGAATTGCTGGTATTAGATACCTTGAACGGCCGCCTGTACCAATCTTTTGAAATTGATAACGATCTTAAACGCCGCCACCCTTACAAAGAGTGGATGGCGAAAAACAGCCGTACTTTAACGCCAGCGGAAGATTTAGCCTCTGAGCAGCACGGTGCCAGCGAGTTAAGCCCTGAGCTATTGCTGCAATACCAAAAACAATTTGGCTATACCCGTGAGGAATTAGAACAAGTCATTTGGGTATTGGCGAAGCAAGGTGAAGAAGCTACAGGTTCTATGGGTGACGACACACCTATGGCGGTATTGTCGAAAAAGTCACGTTCACTGTATGACTATTTTAGGCAAAAATTTGCTCAAGTAACGAATCCACCTATTGACCCCTTACGTGAAAAGCACGTCATGTCATTGACCACTTGTATTGGTCGTGAACAAAACCTCTTCAATGAAACGACAGGGCATGCTTACCGGGTGATGTTCAATTCACCTATTTTATTATTCAGTGATTTTAACCAGTTACTGGGATTAGATAGCACTTACTATCGCGCCAATATTGTCGATTTAAATTACGAACCACAGGAAGGCTTAGAAAGTGCCATTCGCCGTATCACAGCCGAAGCCGAGCGTTTAGCCCGCAGCGGCACGACTTTGTTGATCCTTTCGGATAGAGCCATAGGTAAAACGGCGCAAGTGATCCCCGCGGCCATGGCGGTCGGTTCTGTGCAACAAATGCTGGTGAATAAGAGCCTGCGCTGCGACACCAACATTATTGTTGAAACCGCATCGGCGCGAGATCCGCATCACTTTGCCGTATTGCTTGGCTTTGGTGCCACTGCGATTTATCCGTATTTAGTGTATGAGTCAATTTCCGAACTGGCGAAACGCCATGACTTAACCGATACCACGGCATTGATGTTGAACTTCCGCTACGGCATCGAAAAAGGCTTGCGTAAGATCATGTCCAAAATGGGCATCAGCACTGTCGGCTCCTATCGTTGCAGTCAGCAATTTGAAGCCATAGGCATTGCCAGCGAAGTGATCGAACTGTGTTTTAAAGGCGTAATTAGCCGCATCGAGGGCGCAGGCTTTGCAGACATCGCCCAAGACCAAGCTATTCTGCACAAAGCGGCCTACCGTGCCCATGTGCCATTACCGCAAGGTGGCCTGCTGAAATACGTTGAGGGCGGCGAGTATCACTGCTTCAACCCTGATGTGGTCAACACCTTGCAAACGTCATTGATTGACAAAGATTTTGCGAGCTATAAAAAATTCGCCGAACTCGTCGACAATCGTCCCGTGGCCACACTGCGTGACTTAATCGGTATTAAGGGCGCACAAACATCGATTGATGTCGCCGATGTAGAAGCGGCATCAAATCTATATTCACGTTTTGATAGTGCCGCCATGAGCATAGGCGCCTTGAGCCCTGAAGCCCATGAAGCTCTTGCTATCGCGATGAACCGCTTAGGTGGCCGCTCGAACTCAGGTGAAGGTGGTGAGGATGCACGCCGCTTTAATACTGAACGCAACTCTGCAATTAAACAGATTGCCTCGGCACGCTTTGGTGTCACGGCGCATTATCTAGTTAATGCCGATGTGTTGCAGATTAAAGTCGCCCAAGGGGCAAAACCCGGTGAAGGTGGTCAGTTACCCGGCCATAAGGTGAGTGTTGAAATCGCCGGACTGCGTCATGCACGCCCTGGTGTGACCTTAATTTCACCGCCGCCGCACCACGATATTTACTCTATCGAAGATTTAGCCCAGCTGATTTTCGACTTGAAGCAAATCAATACTAAAGCGCTGATTTCAGTGAAACTTGTGTCAGAACCCGGTGTGGGCACGATCGCCACCGGCGTGGCCAAAGCCTATGCGGACATGATCACGATTTCAGGGTATGACGGCGGCACAGGTGCTAGCCCAATTACCTCAGTGAAATATGCGGGCAGTCCATGGGAGCTAGGGTTAGCCGAAGTGCATCAATCGCTAGTAGAAAATGGTCTACGCCATAAAATTCGCCTGCAAGTCGATGGCGGCTTAAAAACCGGTACCGATGTGATTAAAGCCGCGTTATTGGGCGCCGAAAGCTTTGGTTTTGGTACTGTGCCTATGATCGCCCTAGGTTGTAAATACCTGCGTATTTGCCACTTGAACAACTGTGCGACTGGCGTAGCAACGCAAGATAAAAACCTGCGCGACAACCATTACCATGGTCTGCCAGAGCGAGTGATGACTTACTTTGAGTTTGTTGCACAGGAAGTTCGTGAATGGATGGCGACCTTAGGGGTGAGCAAGTTTGAAGACCTCGTCGGTCGCAGCGAATGGTTATATGCCCTCGAAGGCCAAACCGCGAAGCAACAAGGCTTAGATCTGTCACCGATTTTGTATCAACCCAAGGTGCCAGCAACCTCGTCACGCACTTGGCAAGAAACCAATCCACCGGCGGATTTAGGGCTGCTTAACCAGCATTTATTAAACGAATGCCAAAGTGCTGTCGATAAGGGCGAGAGTTTCGATGCTGCTTACAGCATCAACAACACCGACCGTTCCGTTGGCGCGACGTTGTCAGGCTATATCGCGAGCACACTCGGCGTCAAAGGCACCAAAGCGCCGGTCAAACTGAGCTTTAACGGCAGTGCCGGCCAAAGCTTTGGCGTGTGGAACAGCCCAGGCCTTGAGTTAAAACTCTGCGGCGATGCCAACGACTATGTGGGTAAAGGCATGTCTGGCGGCCAGATTGTCATATACCCGCCGATTGGTAGCCCGTTCCAAAGTGAACGCAGCGCCATTGTCGGTAACACGTGTCTTTACGGCGCGACGGGCGGCAAGTTCTTCGCCGCAGGTCAAGCGGGTGAGCGTTTTGCAGTACGTAACTCAGGGGCGATTGCAGTGGTCGAAGGGCTTGGCGATAACGGCTGCGAATACATGACCAGCGGCATTGTGGTTGTCCTTGGTAAAACAGGGGTGAACTTCGGCGCGGGTATGACAGGCGGTTTTGCCTATGTGTTCGATCAATTCGGCCGCTTCAATCGCCGTGTGAATACTGAGCTTGTCGATACTCAAAAACTCGAATCACCGATACATCAACAACATTTAAAAGGTCTAATTGAAGCCCACGTGGCCGAGACGGGCAGCGAACATGCCAAGATGATCTTAAGTGATTTTGGTAACTGGTTAGATTGCTTCGTATTAGTAAAACCTAAAAATATTGCCGTGGCCGATCTGCTCAAATTAGAGAAATCGAGCCCAGAATTAGTTGTAAAAGCGGGGTAATGGCGCATGAGTAACGATTTTCAATTTATTGAAGTGGGTCGTAAAGACCCCGCTAAACACCCTGCGGCTAAACGTGCGACTCAGTTTATTGAGATTTATCAGCCTTTTGCTCAGCCTCAAGTGGCAGAGCAAGCGGACCGCTGTTTAGATTGCGGAAATCCTTATTGTGAGTGGAAGTGCCCGCTACACAATTATATTCCTAACTGGCTCAAGCTAGCGGAACAAGGTCGCATCATGGAAGCGGCAGATTTAGTGCATGAGACCAACACTCTGCCCGAAATCTGCGGCCGTGTTTGTCCACAGGACAGACTCTGTGAAGGTGCTTGTACTCTGAACGACGACTTTGGCGCTGTCACTATCGGTAATGTCGAAAAATACATTACCGACACAGCGATCGCCCAAGGCTGGCGCCCCGATATGAGCAAGGTCACGCCTCGCCCTGAACGAGTGGCGATTGTCGGTGCGGGTCCTGCGGGTTTAGGCTGCGCGGATATTCTGTCTCGCAACGGTGTTAAAGCTGTGGTCTTTGATAAATATCCACAAATTGGTGGTCTACTCACCTACGGTATTCCGTCTTTTAAACTCGACAAAGCCGTTATGGCGACCCGTCGCAGTGTATTAGAAGGCATGGGCATTGAGTTCAAACTCGGTGTCACTGTCGGTAAGGACATCCCATTTACTAAACTGCTCGAAGAATACGATGCCGTCTTCCTCGGTATGGGCACCTATACCGCGATGAAAGCAGGCCTTGAGGGTGAAGATGCCCAAGGCGTATACCAAGCCCTGCCCTATTTGATTGGTAACACCCATCATTTAATGGGCACCCAGAATACTGAAACGCCCTACCTGAACCTTGAAGGTAAACGTGTGGTGGTATTAGGCGGTGGTGATACTGCGATGGATTGTGTGCGCACAGCCGTCAGACAAGGTGCCAGCAGCGTAGTCTGTGCTTACCGCCGGGACGAGGCCAACATGCCAGGCTCACGTCGTGAAGTGCAAAATGCGCGGGAGGAAGGCGTTAACTTCCTGTTTAACCGTCAACCTGTGGCGATTAAAACCCAAGATGGCAAAGTGATCGGCATTGAATGCGTTGAAACAGCCATGGGCAAGGCCGATGCAAGTGGTCGTCAACGCGCCGAAGCGATTGCCGGTAGCGAACAGTTGCTCGAAGCCGATGCGATTATTATCGCCTTTGGTTTCCAGCCTAGCCCTGCCCCTTGGTTTGCCGAACACGGTATCGAGCTCGATCAATGGGGCCGAGTCAAAGCGAGCAAGTTAGACGAAAACCCATTCCAAACCACCAACCCAAAAGTGTTTGCCGGTGGTGATATGGTGCGCGGTTCTGACTTAGTCGTGACAGCCATTGCCGAAGGTCGCGATGCCGCCCAAGGTATTCTTAACTACTTAGACTAAGCGCTATAGATTCAGCGCCACGTGTTTGTTTTATCGGTAAAAAAACATTTTACCCTTGTCATTTTAACAAGCACTCCAATGGCTGGACTCGTGCAAACGAGTTCAGCCATTTGCTTGTGGCTTATCGCAATCGGTTGATGGATAAAATAGATAGATGAAAGCGTGCATCTTAGGAGCGCACTTTTCTGTTAACCCTCCCGCGTTTTACCCCGCGATTATCAAGCAATCCCAATCTCGCCATAACGACTGCATAAAACTGTGTGGTATATTAGCCAGCATTCCCGTGTCCCACTCTTTAAGTGTTGAATCAAAAAGGTCTCCCATGAAAATTGGAATTATTGGCGCAATGGAGCCAGAAGTCGCTCACCTGATCGCCGCCATGACAAATGCGACATCGCAAACCATTGCTGGTATTGAATTTATTGCTGGTACTCTCGCGGGTAAAGACGTAGTCGTGACTCGCTCAGGCATAGGTAAAGTCGCCGCAAGTATTGCGACCACGCTACTCATCGAAAAATATGCGCCGGATGCGGTAATCAATACTGGTTCTGCCGGTGGTTTTGTGGATTCGTTGGCCATTGGCGATATCGTGATTTCTTCTGAAGTACGTCACCATGATGTGGATGTCACCGCCTTTGGTTATGAAATTGGCCAAATGGCACAGCAACCTGCTGCGTTTATTCCTGCCGCACATTTAGTTGAAGCCGCCAACAAAGCGATTGCTCAACTGGGTGAAGTCAAAGCGATTGAAGGTTTGATTTGTACTGGCGACAGCTTTATTTGCGATCCTGTTCGCACCCAAGCCATGCTCAAAAACTTCCCGACTATGGCCGCCTGTGAGATGGAAGGCGCGGCAATCGCTCAAGTTTGTCATCAGTTTGGAGTGCCATTTGTGGTGATCCGCTCTTTATCGGATAACGCCAACAATGACTCGCCAGTGGATTTCGACTCTTATATTGTCAAAGCGGGTTATCACTCGGCTCTGATGGTGATGTTGCTGCTTGAGCAACTGAATCCTAGCACAGTAAAATAATCACTTAAGTGGAAAGTACCGAATGCACACCTCTTTTTATCAACAACTTGTCGAGATAGATGGCGCTTTGTTTGAAGGCTTTTTGGTACTTTTTTTTGCTTTGTTATTGGCGCGGTTAGCGCCATTACCACGGGAAATGCAGCCGCTTATTTGGTTTAGCCATTTAGCCAAGCAACTCGCTGCCAAAGTGAATCGCCCAGAACGCTCTCCAAGCCAACAAGCCACAGCAGGCTTTTTAGCTATGATGCTGTTACTGTTTCCGTTTTGGGCCATTATCACCTTTTTGCTCGAACTGGCCGCCTTTCCATGGTTTTTCGAATTTTTGGTGCTTTATCTATGCTTAACCGATGCAGGGTTTAGCCAAGTCGCCGATGAAATCGCTAAAGCCTTAAAACGTGGAGACAATGCCAGCGCAAAAAAGATTTTACAGCCTTGGGTGGTGCGCGATACCGATAGTTTGTCGGAAATCGGCCTAGCCAAAGCCACCATAGAAAAACTCGCCACAGCGCCTATTTACGGCACAGCATCGACCATTTTCTTTTTCGCTATTGCTGGAGCACCTTTGGTGCTAGCAGTGCGCATGCTCAAACAACTCGAATTGAGCTGGCCGCCCATTCAACCAAAGTATCAACATTTTTGCAGTACTGTGAATGGTGTATCCATTATCTTGCTGGCGATTCCGGCTTGGTTGTGGAGCCTGTCGCTCGCCATTCAAGGCGGGCCTAAGGCGTTTGCAAAACTTTTTAGAGCCCCTAAAAATCATCACGCTATTCGAGGTTATGTTCTCAGTGTGAATCTCGTGGCCAGTATTTTGAGAATCGAGCTCGGTGGACCACAGAAGTTTGCTGGCGTGCGTATCAATGTGGATAAATTGTGCTACGGTCCGCAGCCAACCTGTGATGACATCACGCCTGCAATTAAGCTGACCTCACGTGCCTGTGCTATCTGGTTTAGCTTTATCATTATACTGCCCTTGTTATGGGCAAGTTTACGTTGGTTACAAAGCCTGTGATATGATGCCGCATTATCTCAACGTGAAGTTAAAGGCTGACCATCTTGCTCGAAAACATGCATGTTTCATTAACAACACCTGCGTTATTATTTCCTGCTATCTCATTGTTATTATTAGCTTATACCAATCGTTTTTTTGCCTTAGCCGCATTAATCCGAAATTTAAGCAATGGTGAAAAACCCGTACATAAAGATCAAATTAAGAACCTGAGCCAGCGTATTACTATCATTCGTCGAATGCAGGAAGCAGGCGTGTCAAGCTTTGCACTATGCGTACTGTGTATGATTTTTATCTATATCGGCTTTAATAAAACCGGCTCAGTGATTTTTGGCGCTAGCCTACTGCTCTTGCTCTATTCACTGATTTTATCTGTGATTGAAATCCGCATCTCTGTTGACGCATTAAATATCCATATCAAAGAGATGAGTAAATGAGCCAGTGGATCTACTTTTTTGATTTATGGGGTACCGCTGTATTTGCATTATCCGGCGCACTTGCCGCTGGACGCCATAGAATGGACCCCTTTGGCGTAATCGTGCTCGCCTCGGTTACCGCTGTCGGTGGTGGCAGTATTCGTGATGCCTTAATTGGTGCAACGCCAGTGTTCTGGATCCGCGACCCGAATTACATCATAGTGATCCTCGCGACCGTGCTCGTCTGTTTGCTATTAGTCCGTCGCCCTCGTAAGGTACCCGAGTATATTTTACCCGTCGCAGATGCCTTTGGATTGGCCCTCTTTACCGTGATAGGTGCCGAAAAGGCCCTCAATATGGGCTTGAGTGGGATGATCGCCGTCGTAATGGGCTTGATCACAGGCGTGGGAGGAGGCATTATTCGAGACTTACTGTGTAGACAAGTTCCTATGGTCTTACGCACAGAAGTCTATGCCACAGCTTCGATCATAGGTGGTATCGGCTATACCGTGAGCTTAGCCTACGGTATGGGCGAAAAAATGGCGCTGTTTCTGGCGATGGCCAGTGCCCTATTAATCCGCTTAAGTGCCATCAAGTGGCATCTTTCATTACCGGCCTTTGATCTCAAGACCAAGAGGGAATAGTTTGCGAATATTGTGTTTTATTTTGTGCCTCATTTTTGTTCCAGCCCTCAATCCTGCAGCGGCACAAGCCAACTCAGGTGAAATGCCACAAGAACAGCAGTTAGCCGTAAAATATATGAATGCGCTGACTGAACACGACTATAAGACACTGCGAAAATTCTATAACCGCGAAAGCGTCTTCTTCGACAAAACCGCCAACCGTAAATACACTGGTGGCCGCTTCATTATCGACTTCCTTGAGCGCGCCCACGAGGGCGTGCTCGAGTACAACTTCAACATAGAACATATGTATAATGCAGGCTCTTTAGTGGTGATGATAGGTAACTACCATTTCAAGGGTCCAGGTGAACAATTTGGCAAACCGGGGAAAATCATCGATGTTGCGATACCTGGTGTGACAAGCCTTAAGATCGACATGCTCAATCGCAGAGTAACGGAACATGTCGACCTAATCGATTACCAGACCATGTCAGACCAATTAGCGATGCAGTAGTCACAAAATTTACCCGTCTTTGAAACTTGATCCCTAAAAACGAGTCGAAACTAACAATGAGTCAATACCACTGCGTATTTCACCTTTGAAAAATTGACTGAGCCGTTTCGTTTCAATGAGGTTTGTATGAAGTTTTTTGGATTGATTGCCCTACTCGCCCTTAATGGCTTAATACTGGCCCCCAAAGCACAGGCCTTACAGCCCATTATCGTTTCCTACGCCGTTCAGCCAGTAAGCCATTTTAATCAACAACTACGTACCGCTCAGGCACAACATCAGCCTTGGTCGGAAGATCCCAATAAAATCAGCAGCCAATATGCAGGCAACAAATTTACCTTAGTGCGAACTCAAACCAATAAAGACGGCATTTTAACCTATCAAGTGAGCGAGCTTTCCAAGCAGCATCCACAGATGCTGTTGATTATCTCACTGAAACAAAACGCTAAACTTTGGCAGGTAAGTTCGGCCCAATTGGCATGGAAATGCAGTGGTGGGCAACACTTTGGCACCGACAGATGTAATATCGCCGAGCATGAGGCCAGCACAGCGCCTTAATCTTGTATTGTCAAAAGATTCAAAAACAAAGAGCGCCCTAAGGCGCTCTTTTTGTTCGTTTAAACTTACTGTAGCGTAAACCTAACTAAACCAACGTCACTATACCAAAGTCACTTTGGCAAACTTACGTTTACCTACTTGGAATACAGCAACAGTACCCGCTAACAAAGTCACACGGCTATCTTCTAGCTTTTCGCCGTCCATCTTTACCGCGCCTTGCTTGATCATCCGCATCGCTTCTGAAGTCGATGACACTAAGTCCGCGTCTTTCAACAGATTGGCAATCGCAATACCTTCACCCGCAGCTAACTCAATTTCTTCGATATCATCGGGGATCATGCCCTTAGAACGATCGACAAAGGCTTGATGCGCACTTTCGGCAGACGCTGCATCGTGGAAACGTGTGATAATTTCCTTAGCTAAGGCGATTTTAGTGTCACGTGGGTTAGACCCATTCGCCACATCTTGCTTAAACTGTTCAATTTCAGCCAGTGGGCGGAATGACAGTAGTTCAAAGTAACGCCACATCAAGTCGTCCGAAATTGACATCAGCTTGCCAAACATTTCATTGGCAGGTTCGCTCACGCCAATATAGTTATGCGCCGATTTAGACATTTTCTTCACGCCGTCTAAACCTTCGAGCAGCGGCATCATGATCACAGCTTGTGGCTTTTGGCCTTCGGCTTTTTGCAGTTCACGGCCCATTAACAGGTTGAACTTTTGATCTGTACCACCCAACTCAACATCGGCCTGCAGCGCAACTGAGTCATAACCTTGCAGTAAAGGATACATAAACTCATGAATCGCAATAGACTGACCCGAGGCATAACGCTTCTTAAAGTCATCACGCTCCATCATACGAGCCACTGTTTGCTTAGACGCGAGACGGATCATACCAGCGGCGCCCAATGGCTCTAACCAGCTTGAGTTGAATTCGATACGAGTCTTAGCAGGATCGAGGATCTTGTAAACCTGTTCTTTATAGGTTTCTGCGTTCGCTAAAACTTGTTCACGGGTGAGCGGCGGACGTGTGCTATTTTTACCACTTGGGTCCCCCACCATACCAGTAAAGTCACCAATCAAAAAAATGACTTCATGACCTAACTCTTGGAATAATCTTAATTTATTCAAGATTACTGTGTGTCCAAGATGGATATCCGGAGCGGTAGGGTCAGCGCCTAACTTAATACGGAGTGGACGTCCTTCTTTGAGTTTTTCCAGCAGATCCGCTTCGAGTAAAATCTCATCGGTACCACGTCTAATTTCTGCTAATACTTGGTCTAAATCAGCCATCTCGGCAGGGACTCCTAAGGCCATGATCATAAAATGAAGAGACTTATGTTACTTGTTAGCCACCACAATTGAAAGTGTGTACACTAACGGGATTATTTAAGTCTCTGGTTATTGGTATCGGCGTCAATGGGAAAGGTTATAACGTTATTTAAATTGTTGCCTAAAAAGCATCAAATTCTCCTTAGCATTCTTTCAGTTATCACAATGATAACCATGCTTCTACCTTCTGAAGAAGCGCAAGCTTCAAGACAAACCACTAGCATTGATGACCAAGCTCAAATCAACACCCGTTATGATGTGCCCTTAGCTTTTCGCTCGCCTGAACGCCCTGAGTTGCCAGAAGGTCAAACAGATAATGCTCCGACAACGGCAGAACCGTTATCTTCACCCGATGCGCTCGCTGCAGCTGGAGCTAATAATCAAGCCGCAGGATCCCACGAAAGCGCTCTTCACAGAGATGTCGAACATTTTAACGTCAAAAATGGTGATACTTTAGCCGCGGTATTTGATCGCGCTGGCTTAACCAGCAAAGACGTTTATGAAATCACCCAGTTGCCTTTAGCCAAGCAAAACTTGCTTAAGATAATGCCGGGCGAAGAAATTGTGATTTCAAAGGATGCAAACGGTAATTTGACTGAAGTGCGTTATCGAGTCGATGCTATTTCAACCCTAGTCATCACTAAAAGCCAAGAGCAATACAACGAAAAAATCTCCGAAAAGGATGTGGAAATCCGCAACCATTTCACCAGTGCCAAAATTAAGAGCAATTTCTGGAATGCCGCCGTGGATGCGGGCATGTCTGCCAACCAGATATTACAATTATCGACCGTATTCGGCTGGGATATCGACTTTGCCTTAGACTTACGCGAAGGCGACAGCTTTGCCATTATTTACGAGCAAGAATATGCCGATGGTGAATTTTTGCGTAATGGCAATATCTTAGCTGCAGAATTTGTTAACCAAGATGAACGCTATACTGCCATTCGCTATACCGACGGTAACTACTATTCCGAAAATGGCACTAGTATGCGTAAAGCCTTCCTGCGCTCACCGGTCGATTTTAAGTATGTCAGCTCCAACTTTAACCCAAGACGTTTGCACCCAGTGACAGGCCAAGTCAAAGCCCATCGGGGTGTAGACTATGTCGCAGCCATTGGCACGCCCATTAAAGCTGCGGGTAGTGGACGCGTTATTGAGTCTGGTTATAATCAATTCAACGGTAACTATGTGTTTATTAAACATAACGATACCTATACCACCAAATATCTACACCTCACAAAACGTAATGTCAGCAAAGGCGCCAACGTTAAGCAAGGACAAATTATTGGTACTTTAGGTAAAACAGGCCGTGTCACAGGGGCTCATTTACATTACGAATTTATCGTCAATGGCGTACACCGCAACCCGAGAACGATTACGCTACCGAAATCCGAATCAATTGCGAGAAAAGAAAAAAATCAATTCGATGCACTTAGCAAGCAATTGATGACTACACTTTCGCAAAACAAGCAAACGCAATTGGCAATGCAATAACGACGGATGGATTCCTCCCAATGAAAAACGCTTATTATATTGGACTTATGTCAGGCACCAGCATGGACGGTGTCGATGCAGTATTGGTCGACTTTTCAGGCGCGCAGCCGCAGCTTATCGCCAGCCATACCGAAGCTATTCCGAGCCATTTACTCAAAGGTCTACAGCGCCTGTGCTTACCCAGCTCAGATGAAATTAACCGCCTCGGCCGTTTAGATCGAAATGTGGGTCAGCTATTTGCCTTAGCAGTCAATAATCTGATGGCTAAATGTGCTATTGCGAAAGAAGATGTCATCGCCATTGGTAGCCATGGTCAAACTGTGCGCCATATGCCAAACCTCGAAGTGGGTTTTACCTTACAAATAGGCGATCCTAATACTATTGCGACCGAAACAGGCATAGATGTCATTGCCGATTTTCGTCGCAAAGATATTGCCCTTGGTGGGCAAGGCGCGCCCTTAGTACCCGCATTCCACCAGCAAACCTTTGCCCAAGTCGGTAAAAAACGTGTCATCCTCAATATTGGTGGTATTGCCAATATCACCTATCTGCCGGGCAATAGCGAAGAAGTCTTAGGCTTTGATACAGGGCCAGGCAACACCTTAATTGATGCCTGGATGCAACAGGTTAAAAGTGAACCCTTCGATAAAAATGGCGAATGGGCTGCATCCGGAAAAACTGATGAAAGCTTATTAACTCAGTTGCTTTCGCATCCGTATTTTTCCCTTGCTTACCCTAAAAGCACTGGTCGCGAACTGTTTAACCAAGCTTGGTTAGAGCAGCAATTATCGCCCTTTAATCATTTAGATGAAGAAGATATTCAATCAACTTTATTGGATTTAACCTGCCACAGCATAGCCCAAGACATTATAAAACTATCCAATGAAGGGGAATTATTCGTCTGTGGCGGCGGTGCATTTAATGGTCAACTGATGCAGCGTCTTGCAGCCTTATTACCAGGTTATAAGCTGGATACTACCTCGGCCCTTGGCGTCGATCCTAAGTGGGCAGAAGGCATCGCCTTTGCCTGGCTCGCCATGCGCAATCACTTAGGTTTACCCGCTAATCTCCCTGCAGTAACAGGCGCATCCCGTGAAGCCATACTCGGCGGACGATTTAGCGCTAAGTAATTGGCCGTCGCAAAATACTAAAGCGATAACCTAAACAAGAGCTTCTACATGAAGCTCTTGTTGTCTTTAAAAGACAAACTAATCTTTCCCCCCTCTTCCAGCCTAAATTTCTCAAGAAAATCAGCAGCTATTTTAAAGCCATCTATTCTTAATTACTGAAGCATTTAGTGACAGAAGCATGAGTAAAAAAGTTTCGTCACTGAAGCTTAATCAAGTCTCACTATAGTAAAAACGGATACAGGATATTGCTATAAACAGCTCAAACACTTAGGAATAGCCTCATAGGCGTTCAATAAGAAACTGGTTTTAAGGGAACTCATGTCTACAGCGCGATTTTGCTCACTCAGACAAAATCCGCTAATAGGCAGGTAAATTAGGAATAAAGACGCACTGATTAACAAACAAGCGTCTTTAAAAGAATAGGAAATCAAACAATGAACATGTCACAAAAAATGGCGGCAGAATTTCTCGGCACCTTGTGGTTAGTCCTTGGAGGGTGTGGTAGTGCTGTACTTGCCGCCGCATTTCCAGAAGTAGGCATAGGCTTACTCGGCGTCGCTTTAGCTTTTGGATTAACCGTATTAACCATGGCCTTTGCGATTGGCCATATTTCAGGTTGTCATCTCAACCCTGCAGTGTCATTCGGCCTTTGGGCTGGGGGACGTTTTCCGGCAGCAGAATTATTGCCCTATATCGTAGCCCAAGTCGCGGGTGGAATTGTTGGCGCAGGCATCTTGTATCTCATCGCTTCAGGACAAGAGGGATTTTCACTCGCGGGCGGATTTGCCTCTAACGGTTTTGGTGAGCATTCACCAGGTGGCTATAGCATGCTGTCGGTGATGATTTGTGAAATCGTTATGACACTGTTCTTCTTGATTATTATTTTAGGAGCCACCGATGAGCGAGCGCCTAAGGGATTTGCCCCAATTGCCATAGGGTTAGGTTTAACCTTAATTCACCTTATTAGTATTCCTGTGTCCAATACTTCGGTGAACCCAGCGCGTAGCACAGGCCCTGCACTGTTTGTCGGTGACTGGGCGGTATCACAACTCTGGTTGTTCTGGGTAGCACCGATTGCCGGTGCCATTTTGGCGGGCTTTATCTATCGCTACTTCCACGCGGCAGAATAAAAGCCGAAGATCTAACACAACAGCGCTCTCTTGGCGCTGTTGTTCTTTTTCTAATCCCGCTCTAATGTTACCATTTAGCCAACTGGCGAATTTTGCTGTGCCCTAGGTTTTTACATTAGAGACACAACAGGCTTCGCCCTATCCAAGCAAAAGAGATATTTTTCATGAGCAAGACTGTTAAAAACCTCGCTGAGACAGCAGCAATGACGCCAGAAGCCCGTTACGATTACCTCGTTGAACAAGTTAAAGAACACAAAATACTTTGGACATTACAAGATCAAGACGGTTGCGTGATGTTAACCACTGAAGAAGAAGATTGCATCCCAATGTGGCCAACCGAAGAAGCCGCTGATTCTTGGGCTGTGGATGAATGGAGTGATTGCCAAACGTTAGCGATTCCACTCGACGAATTTCACGAAAGATGGGTGCCAGGCATGGAAGATGACGACCTCTTTGTCGCCGTATTCCCAGTATTAGATGATTTAGGTGTGGTAATCCCGCCTTATGAGTTAGATCAAAGATTAGCGCCTAAGCAAAGCCACTAATCGCTATCGCTAAACGAGAATGCCTATGAGCGAGCAAAAATCGGCGATACCGACATCAGAGGCAAGTACAGCCCTGAGTCAGCACTTTCCGAAACGACTCATTGCCCTATTGCTAGTGTATGTTGTTGCGTCAGTGAGTGGCTTAATCGCTAAACAAGGGGTGTTATTTTGTCTGCTAACCCTCCTGATGGTGATTGCCATTATCGGTCGGCAAAAAGCAGGGCTTATCATGCTGCGCGGCTACACAGTCGTGCAGCTTGGATTGATTAGCATGCTGCCAGTGATCATGTACGATCCGGGCAACTTAGTGGTAGGTCCAACGACAGTGTATCTAGGTGAATGGCAGGGAAAACTGCCTGACTATGTGATTTTTATCGCTTTGATCGTCTTGTCATTACTGCAAGTTTGGATAGCCTTTGATAAAAAGGTAAAGGCATGGTTTAAGCCTAAGCTTAACCTGAACATCATGAGCTAAGCTCTTGTAGAAAATAAATTTAGCCCAACAAAAAGCCGTCATTGCGACGGCTTTTTTGATCTCACTCCACGCCTAATAAAGATGCAAAGTTAGTCATCATTAAACAGAAAAACTTTTTACACAGAGAAACTGGCACCACAGCCACAAGTTGTGGTTGCGTTAGGGTTTTTCACGAAGAAGCGAGAACCTTCCAGTCCTGAAGTGTAATCCACTTCACCACCGACTAAATATTGTAGGCTCATAGGATCGACAACCAAGAGAACGCCTTGTTTTTCTATCGTAAAATCGCCGTCATTGACCTTTTCATCAAAGGTAAAGCCGTACTGAAATCCAGAACAACCACCACCAGTCACATAGACTCGTAGCTTAAGTGCAGGATTTTGCTCTTCTTCCAGCAAACCTTTCACCTTAGCGGCTGCCGCATCGGTAAATTGGATTGGCATTGCTGTATCAGCTTGATCAGTCATTACTACCTCTTACATCAGTTTTCTGGGGCAAATTAT
The DNA here is from genome assembly GCF_019345585.1 of Shewanella sp. NKUCC05_KAH. NCBI lineage: Bacteria > Pseudomonadati > Pseudomonadota > Gammaproteobacteria > Alteromonadales > Shewanellaceae > Shewanella > Shewanella sp. NKUCC05_KAH. The sequence continues at coordinate 125,438 of NZ_JAHKQZ010000003.1, read as the reverse complement.
CCTTTACCTGACTGTTTTGTTCAAGTATTACCCGTGGTTCTTTTTCACCCTGTAATAACTCAGGGGCACTATAGACATGTTCGGTCTGCGAATTCTTAGTCCAGCGGCTCGAAGGCACCAGCACTTTGACTTTCACTTGTTGTAAATTAAAGCCAGCAGGAACAGTGACCTTGGTATCTATGACTTGAAAATAGCGAAAATCAAATTCCAACTTAGAACCCGTGAGTTTGTTCACACTCAAGCTAACAGATTTGCCATCTTGCACACCAATGAGCGTCAATTCTGTTCGGCCTTGAATAGCTTGCTTACGCTTTTGCAACTGAGTCAACACCAACTTGAGATGGTATTCATCGGCCAAAGCGCCCGGCGTCATTTCAAGTCCGTGAATAGCGACACCTTCAGCATTATCATCCGGTGTCATAATGCTGCGGTAAAACGCCAGTTCATGCTCCAATTCTTTTTGCTTTTTCATTTGCTGACCAAACATTTCTTGCATTTGGGTATTAGCCTCTCGCTCGACGGACAGCTCTAAATTTCGGGTTGCAAGTAGTTGGGTCTGTGCCTCTAACTCAGCGGTCAAGCGTTGAGTCTTGCTGCTGATATGCTTAACAACAGGCTCATCGCTGCTTAATAGCAGAAAACTTATCCAAGCCCCAAAAAGAATAGAAACAAACACTAAAAGCGATAAATATACTGAAGATGGACGATACTTGAGATCCATCACTTGCAGCCGATCTAGCCAACGATGATAATTTGGCATTAGGTAACAGCCCCTTATATAAAATACAATCACTCAAGAACGAGTTCGATACAATACAACTCAGGCCAATGTAGTGCAATTAACGATAAATAAAGTCGCTATCCAACATGCCATAGTCACAGCCAAAAAGTATTTAACCAATGAGCTACGTGACCATTTATCTCAAGCCCGCATCAGTGCACAACTGTGCATACTGGCACTGTTATTTGCTATTTTTGCATCCTGTGTGATCTTACTGTTTCGACTCTTGCTCGTTTGGGCTAATCATTACACCCAAATACAGGCGCTGGATTTTACGGGGAACGTCGCCGACTGGCGAGCCCTGTTACCCCTTTTAGGCGCAATATTAATTTGGATAGTGGCGAAGTTAGGCTCCAAACGCTACAAACGTATGGGAATAGCCTATGTGTTACATAGAGTTAAACTGCATTATGGTAAAATCCCCCTACAATCCGCCGCTGGGCAATTTTTTCAAGCACTCTTTGCCCTAGGCACAAATTTCTCAGTCGGCCGTGAAGGTCCAGCCATTCATATGGGTGCTGTCAGCGCCAGTTTTCTTGCTGAAAAATTCAATCTTCCCGATAATAGCGTACGCATCATGTGTGCCAGTGGCATTGCAGCAGGGATTGCCGCAACGTTTAACGCGCCCTTGGCGGCGGTGATTTTTGTACTCGAAGTGATAGTACGTGAATATAAAATCCATTACTTTTTCCCGATTATGCTATCAGCAATTTGTGGCGCAGTTTCAAGCCAACTGGTGTTTGGTAATGTGCACGAATTTGACCGTATTCAAGTGATCCACATTCCCTTAGACCATTACCCTATTCTCGCCATTGGCGGCGTGGTATTAGGCTGCGCCGCGGCGCTGTTTAATTACTCACTCTTAAAAGTCACCGCGACGGGTCAAAACTGGCCACTCATTTACCGACTATTACTGGCGGGCAGCGTCACCACCTTAATAGGTCTAGTATTGCCACAAGCCCTTGGCACAGGCGATCTCGCTATTGGCGAAGCCATTAGCCAACATCCAAGCCTATTGCTGTTAATCGCCCTATTATTTGCCAAAATCATTGCCACTATTGCGGCGATTGGCTTAGGTATTCCCGGCGGTTTAATTGGTCCACTTTATGGTATCGGCGCGCTGCTCGGGGCGATTTTGGCGCTGATCAGCGCTATCTTATTCCCGTCCATCGCCCCTTATGTAGGGCTTTACACTGTGATCGGCATGACAGCCATGATGGGCGTGTGTTTAAGCGCGCCGCTGGCCGCCTTAGTCGCCCTGTTAGAAATGACTAATGACGCCAGCATTATTTTACCGGCAATGTTTGTAACAATTCCGGCTTTTTTAATTGCTTATCAGGGTTTTAAGACCGACTCCATTTTCTTTAAGCAATTAGAAATTATGGGACTAGGTTATAAGGTCGCCCCCGTGAATTTAGCACTGCAGAAAAAAGGCGTACGAGCCTTAATGGATAAACGCTTTGTTATCGTCAATAACAACGATGAATTGTTACTCGAAGTGCTAAAACGCGCCGAAGGTCGCCCTGTGCTAGTCCGCAATGCCGATGGCATTATCGAAATGCTTAGTCTTGAAATGCAATCCTATGATGACAGTACCACGCTATCACGCCATCCCATGCAAGGGCTAAGCGACAGCACCACCCTCAATGAAGTCTATTCACTATTGTCGCCCAAACGCTGCGGTGAGGTGTTTATCTATCAAGATACACCAGACAATGTGGTTGGGGTGATCAGTTGGTCGAACCTACAACATGAGATTCGTTCAGGCCAAGCCTAATATCGCTTCAAAATCTAGCCGCTATTCAATACCTAATTTTGATTCAAACCTGAGACGGCAGATTAAAAGCTTTGGGCTTCATCGCAAAAATCTAACACAGTGGCAATGTGGCTATTTCGTTGCCCCAGCGCTTCTGCTACAATCGCGCCTCAGCCACCCTACATAACATCAGGGCAGATAAGCGCGATAATGCTGCTTAAAATGCCCCCTAGCAAATTGGAAAACAGGCTGATGAATCAGTTCGAAGGATCCCATATCCTCTCCGTAAACCAGTTAGATCTTGACTCAATCCAAACTATTTTTAATGTCGCTAGCCGCATGATGCCCTATGCACTTCGAGAGAAGCGCAATAATGTGCTCGATGGCGCCATTTTAGGTAACCTGTTTTTCGAACCGAGTACCCGTACCCGCGTGAGTTTTGGCTGTGCCTTTAACTTGCTCGGCGGCCATGTACGTGAAACCACAGGCATGGCTTCATCGTCTTTATCTAAAGGTGAATCCCTGTACGATACGGCGCGGGTGTTATCCACCTATTCTGATGTCATTGCCATGCGCCATCCAGACTCTTACTCGGTCAAAGAGTTTGCTGAAGGCAGCCGCGTCCCAGTGATCAACGGCGGCGATGGTTCGAACGAGCATCCGACCCAAGCTTTACTCGATTTATACACTATCCAAAAAGAACTCAAATGTGCTGGCCGCGGTATCGATGGCATGCACATCGCTATGGTCGGCGACTTAAAATTTGGCCGTACTGTACATTCACTGTCGCGTTTACTCTGCATGTATAAAAACATCAGTTTCACACTGATTTCACCCGCTGAATTAGCTATGCCTGATTATGTGATCTCCGACATTGAAAATGCTGGCCATAGCATCAAAATAACCGACCAACTTGAAGGCCATTTAGATCAAGCAGATATTTTGTATCTCACTCGCATTCAAGAAGAACGCTTCCCTTCACAGGAAGAAGCAAATAAGTATCGCGGCAAGTTCCGCTTAAATCGCAGTATTTACACTCAGCATTGCAAATCTAACACTGTCATTATGCACCCGCTTCCAAGGGATTCACGGGCGCAAGCCAATGAGTTAGATAATGATTTAAATAGCCATCCCAATCTTGCTATCTTCAGACAGGCGGATAATGGGCTGTTAATTCGCATGGCTTTGTTTGCATTGACACTCGGCGTTGATAATCAACTCGAAAAATATGAGTGTCCGGTTAATTGGTATTCACGTAAAGCCGATCGCTAATTGGCTACAGACTTTAAGGACTAAACATGACCCGTTCCGAAGCGCTATTTGAACAGGCTAAAAAAACCATCCCCGGCGGCGTTAACTCTCCGGTTCGTGCATTTAATGGTGTAGGCGGTTCGCCCCTGTTTATTGAAAAAGCTAACGGCGCTTATATTTACGATGCCGATGGTAAAGCTTATATAGACTATGTCGGTTCTTGGGGCCCGATGATCCTCGGCCACAACCATCCTAAAATCCGTGCTGCGGTATTAGCAGCGGTAGAAAATGGCTTATCTTTTGGTGCGCCAACTGAGCTTGAAGTGCAAATGGCCGAAAAAGTCATCTCTATGGTGCCTTCTATCGAGCAAGTACGCATGGTGAGTTCAGGTACAGAAGCCACTATGAGTGCTATCCGTTTGGCACGCGGTTTTACCAATCGTGACAAGATCTTAAAATTTGAAGGCTGCTACCACGGCCACGCAGATTGCCTGTTAGTGAAAGCCGGTTCTGGCGCGTTAACGTTAGGTCAACCTAGCTCACCCGGTATTCCTGAAGATTTCGCCAAACACACCTTAACGGCTGTGTATAACGATTTAGATTCAGTTAGAACCCTGTTCGAGCAGTATCCAACTGAGATTTCTTGCATCATCATCGAGCCCGTTGCTGGCAACATGAACTGTATTCCACCTGTCCCTGGTTTCCTTCAAGGTCTGCGTGATATGTGTGATGAGTTTGGCGCGCTGTTGATTATCGATGAAGTGATGACAGGTTTTCGCGTATCACTAAGTGGCGCTCAAGGTTACTACGGCGTCACACCAGACTTAACCACACTCGGTAAAGTGATTGGTGGCGGTATGCCAGTGGGGGCTTTCGGTGGCCGTAAAGATGTGATGCAATTTATCGCTCCTACAGGTCCGGTTTACCAAGCGGGTACGTTATCGGGTAACCCCATTGCGATGTCAGCGGGTCTGGCACAAATGGAAGCCCTGTGTGAAGAAGGTCTATACGAAGCACTGAGCGCGAAAACCAAACGTATTGCAGAAGGCTTTAAAGCGGCTGCGGATAAGCACGGTATTCCAATGGCGATCAACTATGTTGGTGGCATGTTCGGTTTCTTCTTCACGGAACAACCCGAGATCACTCGTTTCGATCAAGTGACCCAATGCAATATCGAACAGTTCCGTATTTTCTACCACGGCATGCTAGATGAAGGTGTTTACTTAGCGCCAAGTGCCTATGAAGCAGGCTTCCTGTCAATGGCCCATGGCGAAGAAGAAATGCGCTTAACCTTAGAAGCGGCTGATCGCGTATTGGCTAGCATGAAAGCGGCAAGTTAAGCCTAAGCTTTAGTATTTAAGCCGTTTAAACATAACAAAGGGACGCCAATGCGTCCCTTTGCTTTTATTAGATTTAGTTAACTTTGTGTCACTTTAATAACGATCAGACTTTTTAGAACCTAAAGCCGATTTAAATATTATCCCAGCCACCATGAATTGTAAGGTCAAGTGGATATGCTCAATAACGTGCTAAGGCCAACCCATCACGCCCAGCGCAATAAGCTGCTTGCCACAATATGTTAACCAAACGAGTGAGCCTAAAAGCAAAAGACTCCAGATAACAAATGTCATTTTCCTCTACTCCAAAAACACAATATCCAGTATTGATACCCAAATAAGCTCAAGACGCAGAATTCTGCAGGACTGAGTGCTAAGAGCGCTCTACTTCCTAGCGGGCACTCATTCAAAAGACAAGCATTAAAAATGCCTGCCTACATAGGCATGACAATTCAGGAATATCGACCTGAATAAAAATTAATTGAAGAATATGCAAACTAACTGCTTAGACTTTAATCGTAGATCTCACTTTTAACGCGGTAATCAAATCAAACAATACAGTTAATAACGCTGCAATAATCACAATAACCAATATATAAAACTAATTAGCAACCAAAAAGCATGAGATGGACATCACAAAGAAGCATTAAATTGAGTTACAGCTAACAGTTGCGTTCTCTAGCCCATTATGTTCTGATCCGCACGCGCTAACACGGCTAGCTTAATTTAGCCTTGATATGCCCAATCTTTAGGTTGACTCAAGTCGCCCTACGACATCAAAACAGCAGTTGGAATTGCAGTTATGTTAAATACCTTTCTCATCTTACTGGCCGTGCTCGCATTGCTCAGTATTATTTTCGAAGAAGTGACCCACCTTAATAAAGCAAAAACCACCTTATTCTTTGGTTGTATCTCTTGGGTAGCGCTGTTTATGGCTGCAGGGGAACCGGCTAATGAGAAAATCGTTGCCCATCAGCTCAATGAAAATTTGCTCGAGATTGCCACACTTTGGCTCTTTCTGATGTCGACCATGACCTTCGTAGCATATTTGAATGCTAAGGGTATGATCCAAATCATGGTGCAAAAGCTTTTTCCGCAGAAAGTATCAGTGCGTATGTTAATGATCCAAGTCGCCCTATTTGCACTCGTGCTCTCAGCATTTTGTGATAACGTCACCGCGACTTTAGTGTCTTTAGGTTTATTAACCACCTTTAAACTCGATAAGCAAATGCGCCGTAGAATGGCAGTGTTGATTATCTTCGCGGTGAACTCAGGCGGTGTAGCCCTGATCACTGGTGATGTAACGACACTGATGATCTTCTTAGCTGGACATGTGCATATGTCTGAACTATTGATGTTGTTTATCCCTTCAGCCGTCAGCGTGATTTTACTGGCAACCCTATTCTCACTCAAAGCCGAAGGTGTTGTGAGCACGACGCCAATCAAACATACTTATCAAACCGTTGATGTATTGATTGCCCTCGTCTTCTTCTGCACCATTTTAATGACCATGCTACTCAACATATTGTTTGGTATCCCGCCAGTGTTAACCTTCTTAACGGGTCTATCAATTATGTTCCTGATTGGCCATACCACTCGCAGCGATAAAGAAGAAATCAAGATCCTAGAGTATATTCGCCAAGTTGAATACGACACTCTGTTGTTCTTCTTAGGTATTTTACTACTCGTTGGAATGCTTAAAGAAATTGGCACCTTAGACATGCTGACTGAAGCTTATACTCAGTTTAATCCAAACATCTCTAACTTCGTCACGGGTATGGGCTCAGCCTTAATTGATAACGTACCGCTAACGGCGGCATTGTTAAAAGCCAATCCAGTACTGAGTACTCCTGAATGGCTTGGCTTGACTTACAGCGTCGGGGTAGGTGGTTCACTGCTGATTATCGGTTCAGCATCAGGTATTGTTGCCATGAGTAAAGTGAAAGAACTGACTTTTGTGAGTTACTTGAAATATGTTCCTGCACTTTTCCTCTGCTACAGCGTCGGTTACGCACTGACCCTATTCTTAGCCAACAGACTGTTTGATTAAGTTGAGATTGGCTAAGATCAAAAAAGGCGCCTAGTGCGCCTTTTTTATCAACTACTTATTCATTGTTATCACAAATAACCGCTAGCATGACTTATCGTAATACCTGATTAGATTGCGGGCACCTTAAACTGGGTTCCTTGAATATCTAACACTATGTCCCTTGGACGAATAGAGATGATTTTCAGCTTACCAGCAATCATATCCCCTTCTTGTAACTCAGCACCGTCTACATTCAGCCATCTCTGGGCAGGGTCGCTGGAATAAACATGAGCAACGATATTAAATTCAGGCACTTGTAATTGCAGACCTGCAGGTAATTGGCCGTATTTCGGAATTTCATCCACAGCAGTTTTGGGGATAGGATCTAATTTAGCTTCAGTGACATTCGTCTCTGCAGCATTAACATACTCCACATCCTTTAATGCATTTTGAAAGGAAGCCACTAACTTATCTTCATCGCGACTTTTATTGGTCTCTAAACCGACATCTTCCGCCGCGGCACTGACTTGCTGACGCAGGGCTTCGAGACTCGCTAGACCCGACTCATTGGCATTAGCACCTAACATCATAGGCTGCTGTGCTTGCGTCTCTGCTGCTGACACAACCGCTTCCTGACTTGCCGCATCGACTTGGGCTGACGTCGACATATAATCTGCGTAGCTTGAATCACTAAAACCCGAATTGCTATCACTTTGAGCCGGCATGCCAACAGAATTGGTCGTTATATTCGCGCTAGCATTCATTTGAGGCGCATTTGATACTACAGTCTCAGCCTGAAATTGTGGCGATACCGTTAGCTCGGGTAAAGTCTGCGTCCGAGGAAGCGCCACTTTCCCAGCAAGCCGAACACCTGAAGCAGCACTGGGCTCAACTTGGAGCTCAGAGTCAGATCCTACCGCGGTAGACTGAAGCTCATTTTTAATCCCAGTCGAAGCTGGTAATGATGAAGTTGATGGTAGTACGTTAGCCACTGCCACAGTATCACTTTGGGGAAGTCGAGTTTTATCCCAAACGCTTAATCCCCAAGCTACACCAATTCCAGCGGCAACTGCAACGACTAATATAGACAGTTTTCCTATCGGCACACCCGATTTACGAGGCTGTGGATAATTCGCCCTTGGCGTCATCACAGCATCAGGTAACGGTGATTGTTGCTGTTGTTTGTTGCGGGTTACGGCATCGAGTAAAATGGACATCAGCTGCGCGCCCCATCATCAGTTAACCTTGGGCCTTGCTGACTTAAATACAAATTTAATCTCACTAATGTTTGATTCCCTGCAATACCATCGGCTTTTAATCCATGCTGACTTTGGAAGGTTTTAAGATCATTTTCCAATTGCACATCAAATTGATTAACCCGACGGGGGCTACGACCATTCACATGGGCTAACGCATTCTCTAACCACTGTAATTGACCAGGACTCGATTTTTGACTGATATCCATCATAGGCAAATTAGGTGCTTGCCATAATATTTCGAAGGTGCCACTGAAATGTTGATTAAACCAAGCTCTATCAACCCAAAGTTGCTGCTCACCCAGTTGCATCAGTAATTGTTCCCCCTCTACCGCAAGCACTGCACCATAAAAATCTTGTTGCTTGTCATCAACCAAATACACGACAGCCGGATAATTAAGCCGAGTCAGTGACATCCAGTTACCCTGCTGTTGATAGCAAGCTAATCCTTGCTCAACCGCCGATTGGCAAGCCGTCAAGCCTTTATAGGGCACTTTGCCCCACACGCTAAACAAACCTGCAAAAGCAGTATCAATATTGCGACTCTGATTAATCGCCTCGTTTAACAGACGTTGATTAGGATCGGGAATGGAAGTCTGACCGCTTGGTTGATTAGTCGGTTTTACTGACTTATCAGCGATGTCTTCCCCGCCTAAGGTTTGAGCATTTAATGACGCCACATTAGTTGGCACAGACTCAGAAACCAAATTGGACGCTGGCATCGTATTGACTGACTTATCAGTAAATAACCAATAAGACACACCAAACGCAACACATAACGCCGCAGCGGTTGCTGTCGGCCACAGATATCTATTTTGAGTCGGTTCTTCTTCACCTAATACTTCAGCCGCGGCTTGCCGCACCATATGATGATCTATGGGCACCCGCGATTGTGCATAGCCTGCCATCAGTGAACGTTCACATAAGAGGTTAATTAATCGAGGAATGCCGCCACTGTATTTCTGCAAAACGTTAACGGCTTTACGGGTGAATAAAGGCTCAAACCGCCCTGCCACTTGCAAACGATGCAGCACATAGAGGGCGATTTCATCTTCATTGAGCGGCAATAAATGATAACGAGCCGTGATCCGCTGGGCTAACTGACGCAATTCTTGGCGCTTCAATAACAGCTGTAATTCCGGCTGACCGATTAAAATCACCTGCAGTAACTTCTTAGTGTCCGTCTCCAAATTAGTCAGAAGACGCAATTGCTCCAGCACCTCAGGACGTAAATGCTGTGCTTCATCGATAATGAGCACGGTATTACGACCTTTGCTGTGATTCGCCAATAAAAAACGGCTCAAGTGATCAGTCAATTGCTTGAGTGTAGGATTATCGCCGTAGGAAATCTTAAGCTCATCACAAAGCGTTGCGAGTAATTCAAGCTCAGTTAACGACGGATTAAGGATAAAAGCAGTATCGGTATTGTCGGGCAATTGCCCAAGCAAACAACGAGATACTGTTGTTTTACCCGTACCGACTTCCCCTGTTAACAACACAAAGCCGCCCGTTTCCCCTAACCCATAGGTTAAATGGGCTAACGCCTCTCTGTGCCTATCACTCAGAAATAAATAATGGGGATTGGGTGCAATTGAAAAAGGGTTATCGCTGAGTCCGTAAAAGGCCTTGTACATACCACCAATCATCCTAATTTAAAAATAACGCCCCACGTTAAAGCGTCCCAATGTTATTGTCAAAATATCTGCAACATCAATGTGACAGATAAGTGCGCAAATATCTCGCAACGACTTTATCCATCATCTTAATGAGCGTGATAAGCTATGTTCATGACACATTAGCCGAATCTTGCCTGTGAAAATATATCTCGTCGGCGGTGCTGTACGTGACAGCCTGCTCAATCTTCCCATTAAAGATAAAGATTACCTCGTCGTTGGAGCAACACCAGAACAAATGCTGCAACAGGGTTACCGCCAAGTGGGTAAAGATTTCCCCGTATTTCTACACCCCAAAAATCAACAAGAATATGCTTTAGCCCGAACCGAACGAAAAATTGGTCTGGGTTATGGTGGTTTTAGCTGCCACGCCAGCCCAGATGTGACTTTAGAGCAAGATTTGTTGCGCCGAGATCTAACCATCAATGCGATCGCCCAAGATGAAAAGGGCAACTTATATGATCCTTTTAATGGTATTGAGGATATTAACGCGCGCCTGTTACGCCATGTGTCGGATGCTTTCGTTGAAGATCCACTGCGAGTGTTACGCGTCGCCCGCTTTGCCGCAAGGTTTCATGCCTTAGGATTTCAAATTGCCGCAGAAACCCTGGCACTGATGCGTCAAATTAGCGCAAGCGATGAGCTTAGCGCTTTAACGGCGGAGCGAGTTTGGCAAGAAGTTGATAAAAGTTTAGGCGGACCTCACCCAGAGGTCTTTTTTGAGGTACTTCACCAATGTGGCGCACTCGAAGTCCTATTCCCTGAAATTCACGCCTTATTTGGCATACCTCAACCTGAAAAATGGCATCCTGAAATAGATACTGGCGTGCATACCTTAATGGTGCTCGCTCAAGCCGCACTGCTCACTGGAGATAAAAGCGTTCGGTTTGCCGCCCTAGTACATGATTTGGGCAAAGCACTGAGCCCAAAAGAGCATTTACCAAAGCATCACGGCCACGGCCAGAAAGGCTTGCCACTCATAAAAGCACTCTGTACACGTTTACGAGTACCGAATGAGGCACGCGATCTGGCGTTGCTCGTCAGCGACCAACATCAGAACGTCCATCAGGCATTCGAGCTCAGAGCCGAAACTATCGTTAAAATATTCGATAAAGCTGACTTTTGGCGTAAACCAGAGCGCTTAACGCAACTTATATTAGCTTGCACCGCAGATATGCGTGGCCGCACAGGATTTGAAAACATCCCATATCCTCAGGGAGAGTATTTAACTCAGTGCTTCACTGTCGCCAATAATGTCGATATTGCCGCCATCATAGCCACTGGTTTCCAAGGCGCAGAGATAAAACAAGCCTTAAATTTACATCGAGTTGAAGCCGTCAGTCAGTTTAAACAAAAAATGCAAACAAAACTGCCGATGGACAACCAGTAGTTTGTAAAGGATTTGTAAGTCGTGCATCACTGCATGGTGAATAATGCCCCATTTTACGATTAGAAATGTCGATATCACATAGAAAAAAAGCTTTTAAAAAAAATTTATATGCCTATAGTGGTTAAACACATTAATATTCGTAGCAAATTAAAATAGCTATGTCATAATTAGGCAGTTTCGCTTACAAAGTAACGAAACATTCAAATCCAACCTATTTTAAGGGATTTTTTACAATGAACAAAAAAGTACTGATGATTGCTGGTTTAGCAATGACTGCCCTACTAGGTGGTTGCGCGAACACTACTGCTCTGGAAGAAAGCGTTGCAACTCTGGGCAACAAAGTTGATCAATTGTCAGCTGATGTTGGTTCTCTGAAATCAGAGCAAAGCAAACTGTCTGCAGACGTTAAAGATGCAAAAGCAGCATCTATGGACGCACAAGCAGAAGCTAAACGCGCAAACGACCGTTTAGACAACGTTGCTTCTCGTTACAAGAAGTAATGAAAGGTAATTTAGCTTACTATTTAGTAAGTTAAGACAAAAGGCTTAAGAAAGATGAAAGCGATAAGCACATCAATCTAAGCCTTTTTTTATACCTGCAATTCAAGATTGCCATGCAAAGAATAGCGAATGCGGCAATACAAAATCGCTAAATTGATTTTAAACTTCCAAAGGCATGTTAAAGGCGATTCGCCTACCTCCCCCTAAAAGTTAGCCTTGGCATACTTCTGTATAAACGAGTGCTATCCCTCTTTTAAATAAAGTCGCGTTATTAATCTAAACTTCTCGTTTACGTTTTTAAGCATCCCTAACAATCAGCCTCATTTATCATAAAAAATGTATTTATGGGAAATGAAAGCTATTAATTTAAAGCACAGCTATAGATAAAAAAATCGAGGCTATATGGGGAAACAAAGGCAATAAGAAGGTTGTATTTGTCACTGAACAAATAGGCCTAAAGTTAAAAACAATAACACCTTCAGCCTATCCAACATAAAAATAACATAAAAACGTCAAACAGAATCATAGACTTGAGTAATATAGCCTTTTAAAACATCAAAAAACCATCTAACTAAGCCTATGAATTGTCTTAAAATTAACCGCATCGACTGCAAGTTTTAACCTATAGCGATTCACTCACGCGTTTATGTGCTAAGACTAATACATAATCAATTTCTAGCGACTCAAAATGATTAGCTTGAATATCGTGTTTCATCTTGTCAGTTGCACGCCACGCATAGGGTGCCATATCCAATAACGTTAATGCCTGCTCACCGGTAACAGATAAGGTGAAGCGCAGTGACTGAGTTTCTTTTACCAATAATGCTGAAGGTAAATTCACTTGGAAAGGTTTTTCAGCCAAGTCGGAATAAATATATTCTCTGAGTTGCCATAGATGTCGTGGCCCAGGCATAACCAGTAACATGGTCCCATCGTCTTTCAATACCCTGACAGACTCTTTTCCCTTTAACGGCCTATCAATAACAGTAATAAAATCCACACAATTATCGGCGAAGGGTAATTTTTTAGAAGAGCTTAAACACAAGATCCCAGGAGTCTGCGCTTTTGCTGCAGCAAAAATAGCATTTTCTGCGTCCGCTATACCTACGTACTGGACGTTTCGCGGATTTTCGACCTCTGCCAACTTGGAAGCTAAAGCACGCAAATAGAAGCCCTCAGCGCATTCATAATCCAATAAACAAGCGTCAGGCTTGATAGAGCCCGTGATTAACTCAGCCAGTTTATCGATTAAAGGCGAAAAGATGCCTGATTCGAGAAGAAAACGCTTAGCCCTAACTTGCTCGCGCGAATCCCCTGTCGGCTTTTGGCGTTGTGGTTTAGTAAAAACCCAATACCCTTGCTCATTCCGATCAAAGTGATGCTTATTTGCACAATAAAAACCTTGTGAGGCTTTGTGTTGTTTTAACGCAAGTCCGCAGGTTGGACACTGATATTCGAGACCCATATAAAGCTCCAAAAATAAGTTAAGCTTCAGAAAAATGAGGAAGCTCCAAAAACAAAAATCGGGTACTTGACCCGATTCTATTATTCATAATTTCACTATGATGACTAAGCTGGAATGACTACAAAAAAATAAATCCACACAGCACAGCACCCAGTGCCAAACGGTAAATAACAAACGGGGTCATTCCCATGCGGCTGATGATTTTCAAGAAATAATGAATACATGCATAAGCTGCAACAAAGGAAATTAAAGTGCCTAAGATCAATGCTTGATAATCAATTGGCAGCTCGCTTTCCGCCAAATCTTTACCCACTAAAATTGCCGCGCCTAAGCTCACAGGCACTGACATTAAGAATGAAAAGCGAGCCGCAGCATCTCGACTCAAACCTAGCATTAGCGCCGCGGTCATAGTGGCACCAGAACGTGAAGTTCCAGGGATTAAAGCAAGCGCCTGGGCGAAACCAATTAACAAGGCTTTGCGCCATCCAGTCTGATAGATTGTTAAATCGCGGCGCGACATCTTATCAGCCCACCACAGCAATAAACCAAAAACGACTGTCGTGACCGCGATAACCTCTGTATTACGTAGGTGAGTTGCAATAAAATCCTTAGCCATAAAACCAAAAAATACAGCGGGTAACGTCGCCAGAATAATCCACCATGCCAGCTTGCTGTCTTCGGATTGCTGACCTTTAAAAATGCTTGCAACCCAAGCATTAAACATAGCCCATAACTCGTGTCTAAAATAAATCACTACAGCAAATAACGACCCAGTATTCACCGCCACGTCGAATGACAAACCTTGATCTTCCCAGCCTAAAAGCTGAGCAGGCAGAATTAAGTGGGCAGAACTAGAAATAGGTAAAAACTCAGTTAGCCCTTGAATAAGCGCTAAAATAATGACCTGAAACGTATCCATGACAATCCTATCAATAAATTAAAACGTCAGCCCTTGGGGCCATTCAAACATCACAGGCCAAAGTCGCTGTGACTCTTTATCATACTCTTGCCACAAACTGGCATAGCTTTTATCAACCAACGGATGAATCAATTCCGGCGCTAACTCGGCTAATGGCCATAACACAAAGGCATTATTAACTATCTCTGCACGGGGCAGCACAACAGGCGTTTCACATACCACATGGTCATAAAGCAGCAGGTCTAAATCTAAAGTTCTTGGGCTAAATTTCTTCGCCCCGACAAGCCGGCCGTGATTCTGCTCGATTTGCTTAAACTGCGCAACTACCGCAGCAATATTAAGGTCAGTTTCAGCACTAGCAACCATATTCAAAAAGTTAGTGCCACTAAAACCTACCGCTTCACTTTCATACATGGATGAGAGGCGCAGCGGCCCAAAACACGCTCGCAGCGATGTTAATCCTGCTTGCAGATGCTGTTCAGGCTCGATATTGCTACCTAGACTGATATAAATACGTGCCATGCAATGTCCGATTTATCTGAAGATAAACATGATTTCTTAATCAACAGTCGAGTTGATCAAACTCTTATCTAACGTGAGCGCTCTATCTCAACGCCAACCGATGCGGCAGTGGCTACTGCCCCCGGCTTCATCACGACAACTTTCACCCAAGTCACGTTAAATTCTTGAAGTAAGCAATCCGCTACACGCTCGGCAACCGTTTCGATTAACTCGATTGGATGCTCAGTAATAAGTTCTGTTAATCGATTGGAAACTGTCTCATAGCAAAGCGCATATTGATAATCGTCTGTCGCGGCGGCAGGTTTGTTATCCCACGCCATATCTAAATCTAGCAACAGGCTCTGATGGATTGTCTTTTCCCACTCATAGACACCAATCACAGTATCAACGCGTAATTGCCGTATAAGTACTTTATCCATGCTTTCTCCAACTAACTTACTACTATGAGGTCTGATAAGCTAAAAGCGATCCTAGCTGTATAATCCGCAATCTTCTGACAGATAACTAATTTGCTTTCTACTCGAGCCAATCCACAGTAGGATAACGCCCTAAAAGGATTTGCTCATTCAGAAAATATCTCAACCTCAAATGGGTGAGTTATTCCACAAACCTATAGCGGGATTGACAACTGAGTCAGCTTTTTAAATTGTTGCGCGATAATACCTTAAGACGCGTAAGGAAACCAATGTGAGTCCATTAACACTGACACTTTTGATGATTTTGGCCGCCTATTTGGCAGGTTCAATCTCGAGTGCTGTGCTGGTTTGTAGAATGAGGGGTTTACCCGATCCAAGATTACAGGGTTCAGGTAATCCGGGAGCCACCAATGTACTGCGAATTGGCGGCGCGAGTTCGGCTGCCATGGTGTTGTTTTTCGACATGCTCAAAGGCGCCCTGCCATCTTATTTAGCCTATCTGATGGGCATAGATGCAGTCTCACTCGGACTTATCGCTATCGCCGCCTGCCTTGGGCATATTTATCCCGTATTTTTTGGATTTAAGGGGGGGAAAGGTGTCGCAACAGCTTTTGGTGCTATGGCTCCCATTGGCGATGATTTAGCCATTTGCTTAATGGCATCTTGGATTGTTCTACTCTTAATTAGCCGCTACTCGTCCCTTGCAGCCATTCTGACGGCATTGCTTGCACCACTTTATACTTGGTGGTTAGACGACAGATTTACCATTCCCGTTGCCATGCTATCGACGCTTATCATTATTCGTCATAAAGACAATATCCAACGGCTACTTAAAGGTGAAGAGTCCAAAGTTTCACGTAAAAAAACACCTAAAAAATCTTAATGTGACAACATTATCCTAATAAAAAACTGCGCTATAAGCGCAGTTTTTTTGTCTCAACATAACCTATCAACATCAAAGGCGTTTTATGCCACAGGTGGCAAGGTATCTAACGGCCATCTTGGCTGACCTTTTACCGCCAAATCTTCGTGCTGCCCCGCTTTTAAACGCTGCAATCCTGCAAAGGCAATCATAGCGCCGTTATCGGTACAAAACTCACCACGGGGATAAAACACTTGTCCACCAAGCGAGCTCATCATTTCGGCCAAGGTTTCTCTTAAGCGCGTATTCGCACTCACGCCACCGGCGATCACTAAGCGGTTATAGCCTGTTTGCTTCAGTGCACGGCGACATTTAATCGCTAGCGTATCAACCACAGCTTCTTCAAAAGCACGCGCAATATTGGCACGAGTCTGTTCATCGTCAGGTTCGGCAGCAATGGTATTAGCGGTAAAGGTTTTTAGACCCGAAAAGCTAAAATCGAGTCCAGGTCTATCGGTCATAGGCCGCGGAAACTTATACCCTGCAGGTAAACCTTTAGCAGCAAGCTTTGCTAAACGCGGACCGCCGGGATAATCCAGCCCCATTAACTTCGCTGTTTTATCAAACGCTTCACCCGCAGCATCATCAACAGACTCGCCTAATACTTCATAGCGGCCAATCCCGTCGACTTTAACCAACATAGAATGGCCACCAGAGACTAATAAGGCCACAAAGGGGAACTCAGGCGCATCATCTTCAAGCATAGGCGCCAGCAGGTGCCCTTCCATATGGTGCACACCGATTGCAGGCTTGTCCCAAGCAAACGCCAGTGACCGCCCAACACAAGCGCCGACAAGCAAAGCACCAATCAAACCAGGGCCCTTGGTATAGGCAATCCCGTCGAGATCAGCAATTTCAGTATTTGCATCTTTCAGCGCTTGACGAATAAGCGGCACAATTTTGCGCACATGGTCACGTGACGCCAACTCAGGCACCACACCACCATAGTCAGCATGCAGCTTAACCTGACTGTATAAAGTATGAGATAATAAGCCCAGTTCATCGTCATAGACGGCGATACCTGTCTCGTCACAGGATGTTTCAATACCTAAAACCCGCATGGTGTCTCATCAATTGCTAACTAAAGGGCGCCAATTCTACCTGCAAGCGCTCGATTACTCCAGTCGCGCAGGCCATATTGAGTCCACTATAGGACTGAGCTCAGTTTTAGGGCTTTACAAGCCTAGGTGTCTCGGTATAAAATTCCGCACCATTTTAAATAGACTTGGTTCGAGCAATTGAACCAGAACAACCTACACCTAAGGGGTGATGGCGTATGCCAATTATTAAAGTACGTGAAAACGAACCATTCGACGTAGCTCTG
Source organism: Shewanella sp. NKUCC05_KAH (assembly GCF_019345585.1). Lineage (NCBI taxonomy): Bacteria > Pseudomonadati > Pseudomonadota > Gammaproteobacteria > Alteromonadales > Shewanellaceae > Shewanella > Shewanella sp. NKUCC05_KAH. The sequence continues at coordinate 107,897 of NZ_JAHKQZ010000003.1, read as the reverse complement.
CGTCGTTTCAAGCGCTCTTGTGAAAAAGCTGGTATTTTAGCCGACGTGCGTGCTCGTGAATTCTACGAGAAGCCAACTACTGCACGTAAGCGCGCAAAAGCAGCTGCAGTTAAACGTTTAGCTAAGAAGCTTTCTCGCGAAAACGCACGTCGCGTACGTTTATATTAATCTCATATGAGCCTAATTGATCAGCTAAAAGACCATATGAAACAGGCCATGATCGCCAAAGAGAAGGCGCGCTTGAGCACTATTCGTATGGCATTAGCCGCCATCAAACAGATTGAAGTGGATACCCGCGAATCTCTGACTGATGAACAGGTTATAGCGGTCTTAACCAAAATGGTGAAACAACGTCGTGACTCGATTGCTCAATTTGAAGCAGCGGGTCGTAACGAGTTGGCCGACGTGGAAGCAGCAGAGATTCAAGTTATTGAAGCTTTCCTGCCTACCCCTCTTACAGAGGCGGAAATCGCGGCGCTCATCGATGCAACTATTGTAGAAGTAGGTGCATCCGCCATGGCGGATATGGGCAAAGTAATGGGAGCATTGAAATCTAAAGTGCAAGGACGTGCAGACATGGGCGCTATCGGCGCTATGATCCGTGCTAAATTGCAATAATTAGCGTTTCACTGTATGAACAAGCCGTGCCTATGCGCGGCTTGTTTGTTTAAATTCGCGCAAGGCGGGATTTTAAGCACTCAATGGCAATACCTCGTGATTTTATCAATGAGCTAATCGCTCGCACTGACATAGTCGAACTTATCGATCGTAAGGTGCCCTTGAAAAAGGCGGGTAAGAACTACTCGGCCTGTTGTCCTTTTCATAGCGAAAAATCACCTTCGTTTACCGTCAGCCGTGATAAACAGTTCTATCATTGCTTTGGCTGCGGTGCTCACGGCAACGCCATCGATTTTGTGATGGAGTATGACCGACTCGATTTTATTGATGCCATTGAAGATTTGGCGGGCCAGCTTGGATTAGAGGTTCCCAGAGAACAAGGCACAGGCAAGCGACATGATGACGGTTTAAGCCGTGACTTATATCAACTCATGGAAGAAGCGAGCCTTTACTTTCAAAACCAACTTAGACAACACCAAGATAAACAAAAAGTTATCGATTATCTTGCCTATCGCGGTTTATCCGATGATGTAGTAGAACATTTTGGTATTGGCTTTGCGCCAGACGGTTGGGATGGCTTATTGGGCCGCTATCGTCAGAATCAAGATGCGCAGGATAAGTTACTGACTGCGGGGATGTTAATTAGCAACGACAGTGGGAAACGTTACGACAGATTTCGTGACCGCCTCATGTTTCCTATCCGCGACAGGCGCGGACGAGTCATTGGTTTTGGTGGCAGAGTTTTAGGTGATGGCACACCCAAATACTTGAATTCTCCAGAAACGCCCATATTTCATAAGGGCAATGAGCTTTATGGTCTCTATGAACTAAAGCAGCGCTATCGCGATCCAGACAAAGTACTGATCGTTGAAGGCTATATGGATGTGGTGGCATTGGCGCAATTTGGCGTCGATTATGCTGTCGCATCATTAGGCACCTCGACCACAGCAGAGCAATTTCAGCTTTTGCTGCGCAGCGCTAAAGAAGTGATTTGCTGTTACGACGGTGACAGAGCGGGTACTGAAGCGGCATGGCGCGCCTTAGAAACAGCATTGCCATTATTAAAGCCTGGCGATCAAGTGCGATTTATGTTCCTGCCTCAGGCCGAAGATCCTGATTCTATGGTACGTAAAATTGGTAAAGATGCATTTGAAACCTTAATGGACTCTGCCATTGCACTACCCGAGTTTCTATTTGACACGTTAGCGACAAAATACGGTACAGATAAAGGCAACTTAGCGAAACAAGCTTTTATCTTAATTGAAAAAATTCAAGACACTGTGCTGCAAAATTTACTGCTTGAGAACTTAGCTCACAAGTTAGGAATGAACAGCTCAGAAGATATGAAAAAGAAGCTAGGCTTTAGCGTGAAACAAGCTAAACCAATGGCAAGTAAAGGATTAAAAGGACGCGGTACACCATTGCGACTCGCCATCGCACTGCTAGTACAACATCCTAAACTGGGTATGGGTTTACCCCCACAACCCGCACTCGCCCACTTGCAGATGCCAGGCATAGAATTGCTGCCACTGTTATTGGAGATGACTCGAGAGCAAACGTTAAACAGCGCACAACTACTTGAACAATTCCGAGAGCACCCTTACAGCGGCACTCTCCATAAATTGGCCCAATGGGACCATCAAGTGGCGGATGAAAACTTGCTCGAAAAGTTTAAACAAACCCTGGTTTGGTTGAACAATCAATATATTGAACAACGATATCAGGAATTGAGTCTAAAACAGACTCATACAAAAGAAGAGAAGATGCAGCTCTCGAAGCTGATCTCAGTCATGAAAGGGTTAAACTGAGGCAAAAATGTCCTCATTCGCTACCCCAGTGACTAGCACAGATATGTGCACACGGCTATAATTGACGATTTGCGCGGCACTTGGCTTATGCTAAGTGTCCGTCGTTGTAACAGTTTCCCAACTTGGATGATATCTATGGATCATACTCCGCAGTCGCAACTTAAGCTGTTGCTTGCCAAAGGTAAAGAGCAAGGTTACTTAACCTATGCAGAAGTGAACGATCACTTACCTGCAGACATGGTCGATTCTGACCAGATCGAAGATATTATCCAGATGATAAATGACATGGGTATCCGGGTGTTCGAAGAAGCCCCCGATGCCGATGACATGATGATGTCGGAAGACAACACAGACGAAGATGCAGCAGAAGAAGCCGCCGCAGCACTGGCAACAGTAGAAAGCGAACTTGGCCGCACAACCGATCCCGTACGCATGTACATGCGTGAAATGGGTACCGTTGAGCTTCTGACCCGAGAAGGCGAAATTGTTATCGCCAAACGCATCGAAGAAGGCATCAACACAGTTCAAAGTTCAGTCGCCGAATACCCACAAGCGATCGCTATGATCCTTGAGCAATTCGACCAATTTGAAGCCGACGAACTGCGCTTATCTGATATTATCTCTGGATTTGTAAACCCGGACGAAGATGACGTCGCCCCGACCGCCACTCACATCGGCTCAGAATTATCTGAAGAAGAGCTGGACGATGAAGATGACGAAGAGGATGACGATGACAGCGAAGATGAAGAAGAAGGCAACAAAGGGCCTGATCCTGAAGAAGCTCGAGAAAGATTCGGTCAACTCAGAGCCGCTTACGAAAGCGCACTGAAAATTATCGAAGCTAAGGGCCGTGAACACCCTGAATCGGTAAAAGCCCTCTTCGAAATCGGCGAAATTTTCAAAGAATTCCGCTTAGTGCCTAAGCAGTTTGACCGTTTAGTCAAAAGCATGCGCACTATGATGGACCGCGTACGTGTTCAAGAACGTTTAGTATTAAAACTGTGCGTTGAACAAGCCAAAATGCCGAAGAAAAACTTCGTCAAATTCTTCACTGGCAACGAAACCAACCTCGATTGGTTCAACACTGAGAAAGCCTCAACGAAACCTTATGCCGAAGGCCTAAGAATGGTTGAAGATGACGTCATTCGTTGTCGCAGCAAACTTGCTGCAGTAGAAGAAGAAACTGGCTTAGCGATTTCTGCCATAAAAGACATCAACCGTCGTATGTCAATCGGTGAAGCCAAAGCACGCCGTGCGAAGAAAGAAATGGTTGAAGCGAACTTACGTCTGGTAATTTCTATCGCGAAGAAATACACCAACCGTGGTCTGCAATTCTTGGACTTAATCCAAGAAGGTAACATTGGCTTAATGAAAGCCGTGGATAAATTCGAATACCGTCGTGGTTACAAATTTTCGACCTATGCAACTTGGTGGATCCGTCAGGCGATTACCCGTTCTATCGCCGACCAAGCTCGTACTATTCGAATTCCAGTACACATGATCGAAACCATCAACAAGCTGAACCGTATCTCTCGCCAAATGCTACAGGAAATGGGCCGCGAGCCTTCACCTGAAGAACTGGCTGAGCGTATGATGATGCCGGAAGATAAGATCCGTAAGGTACTGAAAATCGCTAAAGAACCTATCTCCATGGAAACCCCAATCGGTGACGATGAAGATTCGCATTTAGGTGATTTTATCGAGGATACTACCCTCGAATTACCACTGGATTCAGCGACCAGCGAAAGCTTGAAAAACGCCACCCACGAAGTGTTAGCAGGTTTAACCGCCCGTGAAGCGAAAGTGCTGCGTATGCGTTTTGGTATCGATATGAACACTGACCACACTCTTGAAGAAGTGGGTAAACAGTTCGACGTGACCCGTGAACGTATTCGTCAGATTGAAGCTAAGGCACTGCGCAAACTGCGTCACCCTTCACGCTCAGAAATCTTAAAATCGTTCCTAGATGAATAGGCTGTTAAAAGCCTAAAGTAATCTAAGTAAGATTTGAAGCCCTGCCCATGCAGGGCTTTTTATTGTCTTTATCACCTCAATTTATGCACAAGCACAGCATCGAAGCCTTAAATTTAGGCGACGAGGGCATTTAAGTTGATTAACAGATAACCAATTGAATCAGTTGCGTGAATTTCCAGCCAAAACACGGGTGACAAGCGTAAGTAAGCTTAGTATACTTCCTCCCGCTTCAGGTAATGACGATTACCTTAAGTCGGCCCCTTAGCTCAGTTGGTTAGAGCACACGACTCATAATCGTTAGGTCCACGGTTCAAGTCCGTGAGGGGCCACCACCCGATTCAACGAAAAAGCCCATTGATTCAATGGGCTTTTTTGTATCTAAAAACTGATCTCCGCTAGTTATCACACAATATCCGTGTATTTACACATTCCCCTCGCTGAAGTGTTTTAAATTTTTAGCCTATTCGATGCTATTTAAATATCCATAAAAATAGGCTCTTTGATAAGTGTTAAGCAGCAACACAATCAAAGAGCCTATTTAAAATCAATGAACTAATTCAACAAACCTCTGGTGCTAGGTTTTTAACTTGCCTAACTGCTCATGTTGCTGCTTCACTAAGTTTGCTAAAACTACACTGCTTTGCTGTGCTTCACCCGCAAGACGTGCAAGTTCAGAAGCCGAATCAGAAATGCCTGTAATATTGCGATTAACCTCTTCAGTCACCGCGCTCTGCTCTTCTGCTGCTGCCGCGATATGGGTCACTTGGCCCGAAATTTCTTCAATCTGACTCACCATAGAGTTCAATGAGTTCAGCGCTTGCTCAGTTTGAGATACGGCCATTTGTGCCCGTTCAGCGCCTTTATCTATGATGCCAGAAGCACTTTGAACTTCTTTTTGCAGTGCATCGATAAGAGTACTAATATCATTCGTCGAGCTTTGAGTCTTAGATGCCAGCGCACGGACTTCGTCAGCCACCACGGCAAAACCCCGTCCTTGTTCACCCGCTCTCGCCGCCTCAATCGCCGCATTTAGTGCCAGCAGGTTTGTTTGTGCGGCAATGGAGCTGATCACCTCAAGAATACGACTAATATTCATACTGCTGTCTGCGACTTTACTCACGGCCAGCTTAGCTTCCATTGACTCTTTAGACATAGTCGCCACAAAGCCCATCGCCTTAGTCAGACTTTCTTCACTGTGACGAATGTTGCGTGACATAGCTTCTGTTTCTGCAGCGGTTTGCTCAGACGCCTTAGCAACCTCAAGTGCGGTGGCACTCATTTGGTTTACGGCCGTTACCACACTCTCAATTTCACCATATTGACGATTGACACTATCACGCGTGAGCTGGGCAATTTTCGCTGAAGCTTGGCTTTCTTCCTGAGAACGACTCGCGAGGGTTTTAAGCTCGGCAATCAGGTTTTTCAGTTTATAAATAAAGGAGTTGAAACCTTTTGCTAACGCAATCAACTCTGCATGGGAGTCCACTTCTATCGATTGCGTTAAATCGCCATCAGCGCTTGCCAAGTGTTCTACACGCCCTTGGATCATCTTTAAGGGTGAAATAATGCTACGGATCACTAGGCTAATCGTAATCACAGCAGCAATCGACACGACAACACCGACCATGAGCAACAAACTTCCCAAGGAAGTTGCCATTTCATCCATATCATTATTCAACACAATCGAACTCTTGTACGCCTGCGCAGTCGGCACTTGGATCACTAAGGACCACTCGGCATTCGCTAAAGGGATCTTAATTGGGTAGGCAACAATAATTTCATCATCATTAACCATGTAACCCGAGTTCTTGTGTAACGAGATAATTTGTGAGGCAATAGCTGGATTGATTGACTCAGCTAAAGGACGAGCCTTTTTACTGTAATGACTTGCTGCAACCACTAAACCGCGGGTACTCAATAAAGTTACTTTCGCTTGCCCATCGTAGAGGCTCTTAGATAACTTATCGATAAGGGTTTGAAAGACGGGTAAGTTTAAATCAACACCGACCACACCGATAAACTGTTTACGCTTAAGCACAGGAACAGTTAGCGAGGTCATTAATGCTTTGTTACCGGGAGTGATTTCGTATAAATACGGCTCCATTAGACAGGGCTTTAAGGTTTCTTTACCGCATAAATACCATTCTGCATCACGGATCCCAAATTCATTTAGGCTAGTAAGGTATTTTTCTGACGAATCTTCAACCTGTTGATGTGCAACAGTGCCATTGTCATCACGGGTATAGTAAACCTCTAGGGCACCTGATGTCGTTACACTGTGGCTGGAATTAATATTCAGAAACTCAGTATCGAGCCCATCATAACCATTAGGTTCAAACTGGGCATACATGGAGGAAACTTGCGCATTCTTCTTAAGCACAGCCGCCACAGTGAGTTCTAAACGATCACGCTTTAAGGGAAGTTCTTCTGCCGTACTCTCCACCATACCGGCAAAAGAGTAAGGAATACGATAGGCTTCGTTAATAAATCCAGCGACCATTTCGCCATATTCACCGGCGCGGGCTTCGAGTTTATCCCGCGTTTCAGTTTGTAGGGTATTTTGAACTTGATCCGATAATTGCGCGTTTTGAGCCGACAGTGTCCACCATAAACTGATAGATAAAATAGCCACTATCGATAAAAATAATGCTGATGTAATCCACAACAACTTAGTACTGATGGACAAATGCTTCATCTAGTAAACTCCCAAGAGAACGACAATAGCGTAATTATTTTGATCTACTTTATTTTTATACTTTCTATACAGCATTAAAAATAGCACTTAGGGTAAGAATTACCAGTACTTAAGATAAAGAGTTGTCAATGGAATGTAAAACTTTTGAATGACTAAATCAAAAAAAGGCCAAATTCAAATAAATGAATTCAGCCTTTAATATCAAACACTATTCTTGATTGAGTCTAGGATTAGCGTCCCCACAACCAAGCGGCGCCACGCACCCCAGATGAAGCACCATAATAATTTTTAACAACGGGTGTGTGGCACTCTCGGCCAACCACATAGAGCGGCAAAATTTTTGGTAATTCGGTATAAATAGCATCGATGTTAGACACGCCGCCGCCAAGGACGATAACATCAGGATCCATCATATTGATGACATGAGCCAATGAACGGGCTAAACGGTCAATAAAGCGGTTAAATGCTTGAGTTGCCAGCGGATCTCCCGCTTGCATCATTTGGGCAATTTCAATACCGCTGTCAGCAACACCGCCCGCAGCGCGAAAGTCGCGAACAAAGCCTGTTCCAGATATAAACGTTTCGATACAGTCTCTATTACCACAAAAACACGTCGTGGTATTAAATTCATCGGCTTTCATCCACGGTAAAGGATTATGGCCCCACTCACCACCAATACCATTGCCACCGTCATGTACTTGGCCTTTAATTGCGATACCAGCACCACATCCCGTTCCAATAATGGCACCAAATACAACAGACTTTCCTGCGGCAGCGCCATCTACCGCTTCTGATACGGCAAAACAATTCGCATCATTAGCAATTTTTACTTTACGATTTAATCGAGTCCCCAGATCCACATCAAGTGGATGACCATTGATCCAAGTTGAATTAGCGTTTTTTACTAAGCCAGTAAAAGGAGAAACAACCCCAGGAATACCTATTCCGATAGTGGCGGTTTGCTGCAGGCTGTCTTCGACTTCAGTTACCAATGCAACCAAAGCATTGACTGTCGCAACATATTCTCTCGGTGTCGGGATGCGTTTACGAAAGACTTCGTTACCATCGCTATCTAATGCGACTACCTCGATTTTTGTGCCACCAAGATCGATACCAATTCGTAACATTCATATACTCCGTTTAAATATATTTAACGCAAAGCGGTGCATTAACAACCTGATGCATATCTGCAACTGTAGAGACGCTGCTAAGTAGAACTTTTCGTTTTAAAGTGATCTACATTAGAATTTCCAAGCGCACTATGCCTGCTGGACAAACAGCAATCAACCTCAATGTATTTAAATACACCATAGCGCATAACCGCACATGCCATTATCTGCTTATCCGATAGTACTGCGAATGTTCCTTGATTTATCCGCAGCAGAAAAACTTGGATAGAACTGTCCCCGCTTAAATCCACCTTAAAATTGATAAGGTCATTTGTAACAAAGTCTGTTTTTGCCTATGTCTGCCATTGGTTTGAATTGGTTATCGCCTTATACTTTTGAGCTCAAATATTAAAACAACAATGTTGGAAGCAAGCGATATGACTATTGGGACTGCTCCGGTAAGTAAAACACATTCATTTATGACTGTGTCTCTTATCGAATTATGGGAACGCTTTGGTTATTACGGCATGCAAGCGCTGATTGTGTACTTTATGGTGCAGCGCCTTGGCTTTGATGACTCACGTGCAAACTTAGTATGGAGTGCCTGTGCGGCACTTATTTATGTATCACCAGCGATTGGTGGCTGGGTTGGGGATAAAATCCTCGGCACCAAACGCACTATGCTGCTCGGTGCGGGGATCCTCTCTCTGGGTTATGCGCTAATGGCCGTACCCACTGAAAATACGTGGTTTATGTTTTCAGCGCTCGGCGTGATTGTGGTCGGTAACGGCCTATTCAAGCCGAATGCGGGTAACTTAGTCCGTAAAATCTATGAAGGTGACGATTCTAAAATCGACAGTGCTTTTACCATCTATTACATGGCGGTAAACGTGGGTTCGACCTTCTCTATGTTGCTCACGCCTTGGATTAAAGATTACGTTAACGCCCAATATGGCAACGAATTTGGCTGGCACGCGGCCTTTGCTGTGTGCTGTGTCGGTATATTGGTGGGATTAGGTAACTATGCACTCATGCGTAAGAGTCTAGTCCATTACGGTTCTGAGCCAGATACTCGCCCTGTGAACAAGAAAAACCTCGCGATTGTATTGGGTCTATCCGCATTGTCGGTTGTCGCTTCAGCCATTATTCTTGAATACGAAGCTGTTGCGCGCGTCTTCGTTTATGCAGCAGGCGTAGCCGTATTGGCAATCTTCTTCCACTTGATCCGCACCAGCGAAACCAGTGAAAGAGCAGGACTGATTGCAGCGCTGATCCTTACCGTGCAAACCGTGTTCTTCTTTATTTTCTATCAACAAATGTCAACGTCACTCGCGCTGTTTGCCCTGCGTAACGTGGATTGGGATTTTCAAGTTTTTGGTACCCACTTGTGGACTTGGTCACCTGCCCAGTTCCAAGCATTAAATCCATTATGGATTATGGTATTAAGTCCAGTACTCGCATGGAGCTATTCGTGGGCTGGACGCAATGATAAAGACTTTTCTATCGCGGCGAAATTTGCTCTCGGTTTTGCCGTTGTGGCGATTGGCTTCTTTATCTATGGCTTTGCGGGCCAATTTGCCGTCAATGGTAAAACCTCTTCATGGATCATGATCTGGGGCTATGCCTCTTACTCTTTAGGGGAATTGCTGGTGAGTGGTCTTGGACTTGCCATGATTGCTCGTTACGTACCTGCACGCATGGGCGGCTTTATGATGGGTGCCTATTTCGTCGCATCAGGTATTTCCCAGTATTTAGGCGGTGTGGTTGCTAACTTCGCCAGTGTACCCAAGGATTTAGTCGACCCACTGCAAACCTTACCCGTATACACAAGTCTGTTTAATAAACTAGGTATAGCCGCTGTGGTCTGTACCTTTATCGCACTTGCGGCATTACCTCTGATGCGTCGCCTGACTGAGACTCACCATTCACATAACAATGCTGCTGATCATGATATTAATGAAAGTGCTGCGGCATCGCTACGGGATGTGAAAGCCGAGCAGTAATGCTCGACTGACAATAGCGATTTTTCTATTGCATAACATTAACTGCCGATAGCCCTGCTATCGGCAGTTTTTTTATCACTTCATTCAACATCGTTTATGCCCTTATATTGCTACTCATAACCAAATGAGCTTTAGCGAAAGTCATGCAATTCTACTGTGACTGGCTTAGCGCTGAGTTGCTGAGAATAAGAACTTCAGTTCCACATTATCGGCCCTCACACGCAGATGACTTCAGTCCCTCGATTTGTTACAAAGCGAGTACACACTCAGTTGTATGGCGATGCTCAAGTGCAAACTCAAATTGAATAACGAATGAAATAACAAAGGGAAAAGTGTTATCCATTAAAGCTTGAGAAGCAGTGTCGTTAACCCCATATCAATAACACTGAATACCTTTTATTCATCAAGACTGAGCCGTTAACGCTTTTTCTTAGCAATGAGCCTAGCAATGCAACAAACAATACGCTAACACAGTTAGCGCCTCTTGTTGTCGCTAGCAAAAACGGCAGTCACTTGGAGACACTATGTCACAGCAGACATCAATATTGGCCGATATTCCCTTCTCGCTATTGGAACTCGCGCCCATGCGCCAAGGCTCAACCGTAGGCGAAACGCTTCAAAACAGTTTGCAGTATGCCAAGGAAGCCGACAGACTCGGCTTTAATCGTTTTTGGTTTGCCGAACACCACAATATGCCCGGTATCGCCAGCGCGGCGACCTCGGTATTAATTGGTTATATTGCTGGCAATACGCAGCGTATTCGCGTCGGCGCGGGTGGGATTATGCTGCCAAACCATGCGCCTTTAGTGGTCGCCGAACAGTTCGGTACCCTTGAAAGCTTATATCCTGGTCGAATCGATTTAGGACTGGGCCGCGCGCCCGGCAGCGATCAAATTACCAGCCGAGCACTGAACCGTGATACCAGTCGCGCCGAACAATTCCCTGAAGAAGTCAGTGAATTACAAACTCTACTTGGCCCTTACAATGGTCGTCATGCGGTGCGAGCGATTCCCGGAGAAGGTACTAATGTGCCAATTTGGTTATTGGGCTCGAGTCTTTTTAGCGCACAGTTAGCGGCGCAGCGCGGCTTGCCCTATGTGTTTGCGGGCCACTTTGCACCACGCTTTCTCTACGATGCGATTGAAATCTATCGCCGCGACTTTAAACCTTCTCAAGTGCTTGATAAACCCTATGTGATGCTCGGCTTGCCGTTAGTTGCCGCCAACACTGATGAAGAGGCGCAATTTCTGGGCACAACCTCGAAACAGCGCGTGCTGGCACTTATCCGTGGTCACGAGTTATGGCTAAAGCCACCGGTTGATACTATGGATGGCTTATGGAGTGCGCAAGAAGAAACCTATGTCGATAATTTCTTAGGTTTATCAGTTACTGGTGGCCCAGCGACGATTAAGCATCGCTTGGAAATGATCGTAAAAGAACTCGGCGTGAATGAGTTTATTTTTACCAACGACTTGTATGACCTTGATAAACGCAAAAAAGCGCTGCAGATCCTAATGGAGATTAAAAAATAGCGATTCATTTAACTGATGAGTGCTGAAAGTCACTGGCAGTAAAAACAGCCAATTCCAAAACAATCGCCCCAATAAAAATCCCGCCGAAGCGGGATTTTTATTGGGCAAAACTGTCATCTAAATCGTTTTTATATCAAAGCGATATTAGCTTTTCAGTACGGCATTAAAGCTGGCGCTAAGAATACCAAGGCCTGCATCAATTTGTGCATCCGGCGCCGTTAATGGCACCAAAATGCGCAACACATTACCGTAGGTACCGCAGGATAATAAAATCAACCCTCGGTCACGGGCATCGCTCAACACTTGCGCGCAATAGTGCGGCGCAGGTTTACCTTCTTCCATCAATTCAATGGCGATCATAGCGCCTAAACCACGCACATCGGCGATTTGCGCATGTTCGACCTGCATTACATTCAGGGCAGACTTAATGCGCTCACCAATGGCATTGGCCCTTTCTAGCAACTTTTCTTCTTCAAACACTTCAATGACAGCAAGCGCAGCGGCGCACGCTAACGGATTACCACCATAAGTACCGCCAAGACCACCGGGACCCACTGCATCCATGACTTGGGCGCGGCCTGTAATACCCGAGAGTGGAAAACCACCCGCAATAGATTTAGCAAAGGTCGTGATATCTGCAGCAACACCCATTTGCTCCATAGCGAAGAAAGTGCCAGTACGGCCCGCGCCTGTTTGCACTTCATCGGCGATCAGCATAATGCCTTCACGGTCGCATAGTGCGCGTAAACGTTGCATAAAGGCGGGCGATGCGGCGTAGAAACCACCCTCGCCCTGCACTGGCTCTAAAATAATGGCGGCAATATCACTCGGCTCAGCATCATTTTTAAAGATACGTTCAATCGAGGCCATAGCATCATCATCGGACACGCCATGCATTTCGCACGGGAACTCAGCGCGGAACACATTCGCCGACATCAGCCCCATACCTTTACTGTAAGGCGCGACTTTTCCGGTCAATGCCAAAGCCGCAATAGTGCGACCATGGTAGCCCGAGGTAAACGCAATCACGCCAGCACGTTTGGTATAGGCACGCGCCACTTTAACTGCGTTTTCAACCGCTTCTGAACCACTAGTGAATAGTGCCGTCTTCTTGGCAAAATCCCCAGGAACCAGTTGATTGAGCTTTTCACATACTTGGATATAGCTCTCGTAGCCGAGCACCATAAAACAGGTATGGGAAAAATTATCCAGCTGAGCCGCAACCGCCGCCTTCACTTTAGGATGAAGGTGGCCCGTATTGAGCACGGCAATGCCGCCCGCAAAATCGATAAACTCGCGACCTTCAACATCCCACACAGTAGCATTTTCGGCGCGGGCGGTAAAAATAGGGTGAATTTGCCCGACACCACCCGCAACTGCGGCTTGGCGACGTGCCATCAATGAATCATTGGTTGTTGTCATTTAGTCTTCCTCACTCGCCAAATCGGGCCGTATTAAACGGACATGCAGATGTATTTGATTTCTAGGTATTCTTCGATACCGAACTTAGAGCCTTCGCGGCCAAGCCCTGAAGATTTCATCCCGCCAAAAGGTGCGACTTCCGTCGAAATCAAGCCAGTGTTGACCCCAACCATGCCATATTCCAAGGCTTCGGCGACTTTCCACACCAATGAAATATCGCGACCATAGAAATAGGCGGCGAGGCCAAATTCAGTATCATTAGCTTGTTTAATCACATCGTCGACATCGCTGAATTTAAACAGCGGCGCGAGTGGACCAAAGGTTTCTTCGCGGGCAACAAGCATGCTTTTATCGACATTGGTGAGCACGGTTGGCTCGAAGAAATTACCGCCAAGATCATGAACTTTGCCGCCCGCGATCACAGAAGCGCCTTTGGCGATAGCATCGATAAGGTGACTTTGTACTTTCTCGACTGCGGCAGCATTGATCAACGGACCCGTAGTGACGCCCTCGTTGATGCCCTCTCCGACCTTAAGCTTGCCAACAGCAGTGCTAAGTTTTAAGGCAAACTCGTCGTATACACCGTCTTGCACATAAATGCGGTTAGCGCAGACGCAGGTTTGGCCGGCATTACGATATTTAGCTATCATGGCGCCTTCGACAGCGGCATCGATATTGGCATCGTTAAATACGATAAATGGTGCATTGCCGCCAAGCTCTAGCGACAGTTTTTTTAAGGTAGGCGCACATTGCGCCATTAATTTAATACCTATATTGGTTGAGCCAGTGAAAGACAGCTTACGCACTATCGGGTTGCTGCACATTTCATTACCAATCTGCACCGCATCACCCGTTAACACACTAAATACGCCCGCAGGAATACCGGCACGCTTAGCAAGTTCAGCCATCGCTAATGCGGTAAATGGTGTTTGGTGCGCAGGTTTTACCACCATAGTGCAACCCGCAGCTAACGCTGGAGCGGCTTTGCGGGTGATCATAGCAGCAGGAAAGTTCCACGGCGTAATCGCGGCGGTTACACCGACAGGCTGCTTAATTACTATCAAGCGCTTATCCCCTTGATGCCCAGGAATGGTATCGCCATAAATACGTTTCGCTTCTTCGGCAAACCACTCGATAAACGAAGCGGCATAGGTTACTTCACCTTTCGCTTCTGCCAGCGGTTTACCCTGCTCAGTCGTCATGAGCAATGCTAAGTCATCACTGTTTTCATTGAGTAATTCAAACCAACGCCTTAACTTAGCGCCGCGCTCTTTGGCAGTGAGCGCTCGCCATGCAGGTAAAGCCGCTTCTGCCGCCTTAATCGCCATTTCAGTTTCAACTTGTCCCATATTAGGAACGTAGCCAATCAGGGCATTGGTTGCGGGATTAACCACCTTTAGCGTGTCACCAGAAACGGCATCACACCATTGACCATTAATAAAAGACTGTTGACGTAGCAAACTCGGATCATTTAATTGCACAAGGATTTCCTCGTATTGTGAAGCTACCTAGCTTCTTAAAAGTGATGATGTTAGAGACCTAGTTTGTCTCTTAACGTGTAATACCAAGCTCCGATAGCACTAAAAGGGACGCGAAGTGCGTGACCGCCGGGAAAAGGATAATGTGGCAATGCAGCAAAGGCATCGAAGCGCGTGGCTTGGCCGTTGAGCATCTCGGCCAGTAACTTGCCCGCCAGATGGGTATAAGTGACACCGTGGCCACTGCAACCCTGTGAATAATAGATGTTCTTACCGATACGACCGACCTGTGGCAGGCGCGATAGCGTCAGGAGGAAGTTACCTGTCCACGCATAATCGATCTTCACATCTTTTAATTGCGGGAAGGTTTTGAGCATATTCGGAATAATGATCGATTTGATATCCGCCGGATCGCGGGCGCCATACACTACGCCGCCACCGTAAATCATTCGCTTGTCGCCAGACAGACGGAAATAATCGAGCAGATAGTTACAATCTTCGACGCAGTAATCCTGTGGTAATAAGCTCGCAGCCAGATCGGCACTCAAAGGCTCTGTGGTAATCACTTGCGTGCCGCAGGGCATAGATTTTGCCTGCAGCTCTGGCATTAATTTACCCAGATAGGCGTTACCCGCCACGACCACAAACTTGGTTTTTACACTGCCCTGCGCCGTATGCACAACTGGGCTATCGCCTTCATCGACACTCAGCACTGCTGAGTCTTCAAAAATTTTACCGCCGAGGGATTCAACCGCGCGCGCTTCGCCTAGGGCTAAATTAAGCGGGTGAATATGGCCACCGCTTTTATCGAGTAGACCACCGACATAACGCTCAGTATTTACCACACCGCGAATACCTTTAGCATCGAGAAGTTCGAGCTGATTAACATGGCCGTGGCTTTCCCACAGTTGTTTTTGATGGCGTAGATGGCCCATTTGCTTTTCGTTCATCGCGGCAAATACGCCGCCATCTTTTAGATCGCATTGAATATTATACTTAGCAATACGATCGCGGATGATTTGCCCGCCCTCAAAGGCCATTTGGCCAAAGAGTTTACCTTGTTCTTTACCGACTGTTTTTTCAATAGTATCAATGTCACGGCTATAACTATTAACGATTTGTCCACCATTACGGCCCGAGGCGCCCCAGCCTATGCGAGCGGCTTCTAACACCACCACACTCATGCCCGATTCTAATAAATGCAGCGCGGCAGAAAGGCCTGTATAACCTGCGCCAATCACACAAACATCGGCTTCAATCGATTCCTGTAGACGCGGACGTTCAACCTTATCGTTGGCCGATGCCGCATAATATGATCCAGCGTGAGCTATGGCAGACATGTTGTTCCCTTGAATTCTAATGTTCATTATTTTAAACAGCCATCACATCCTACACCTTCATAAAACGAAACACTAGCCAGAAAAGCGCAATAATTTACATTTTGTTTGATATATCAAACACGCGATTATTTTTAGCTCAGTGATTCAATTCTGGTGATCTTGAGTAACAGGACTAGCCTGCAAAGCAAAGCGGGTGATGGGAGCGGTGACAAATATCAAGGATGGCTTTGGCAATACCAAAGCCATCCCAAAATTAAGCTAACTAGTTCATTGGTGTACGGTCGCGTTTCTCTGCCCGTCTTGCCATATACCAAGAAAGGAAAGCGATGAGTGAAACACACAGTATGATCAGCGTCGCTAAGGCATTGATTTTAGGAGAAACCCCTAAACGTACCGAAGAGAACACCACCATAGGCAAGGTCGTTGCACCAGGGCCTGAGGCAAAACTTGCGATCACTAAATCGTCTAAGGACAAACTGAATGACAACAACCAACCCGCCACCAGCGCCGGCGAAATCATAGGCACAGTGATCAAGAAGAAAGTCTTGAGCGGTGTTGCCCCTAAGTCCATTGCCGCTTCTTCGATTGACATATCAAGCTCGCGCAATCTTGAAGACACCACCACAGCTACATAGGCAGCACAAAATGTTGAGTGTGCAATCCACACTGTCATCATGCCACGCTCTCTGGGCCAGCCCAACAAATCTGCCATGTGCACAAACAGTAAAAGCAAAGACAGACCAGTGATCACTTCAGGCATTACCAGCGGTGCAGTAATCATGTTCGACAGGGTCAGTTTTGCCCATGAACGCTTAAAGCGTGTCATCACAAAGGCTGCCATAGTACCGATAATGACCGCCATAGTTGAGCTATAAAACGCAATCCGCAGGCTGGTCCATACTGCATCTAAAATTTGTTGGTCTTGAAATAACTCGCCATACCATTTAGGTGAAAATCCGCCCCATACCGTCACTAATTTAGAGTCGTTAAAGGAATAAATCACCAGCACTAACATAGGTGCATACAAGAAAAACAAGCCAAACCAGAGCATTACTGAAGAAAAGCTTAATTTTTTCATAGGTCTTTCTCCAAACTACGCGCCTGATAGCGATGGAATAAAGTGATCGGAATAATCAATAAGCCCAGCATCACAATCGCCAGTGACGAAGCCACAGGCCAGTCGCGGTTATTGAAAAACTCTTGCCATAACACTCGACCTATCATCAAGGAATCGGGACCACCGAGTAGCTCTGGGATCACAAACTCACCCACGGCAGGAATAAACACCAACATAGAACCAGCAATCACACCACTTTTTGACAGCGGGAAAGTGATTTTCCAGAAGGTATTCAAACGGCTTGAACCTAAGTCAGACGCAGCTTCAATCAAACTCATATCAAGTTTCACTAAAGTGGCGTACAAGGGCAGAATCATAAAGGGTAAATACGCATAGATAATACCGATATACACGGCAATATTGGTATTGAGGATCTGTAACGGCTCAGAAATAATCCCCAACCACATCAGTGAATTGTTGATGATCCCTGTGTTACTTAAGATCCCCATCCAAGCGTAAACACGGATTAAAAATGAGGTCCAAGAAGGCAACATAACTAACAGCAGCAGCACGGTTTGCAACCGCGCAGGGGCACGGGCAATGGCATAGGCCATTGGGTAGCCAATAATCAAGCAGCCCAAGGTCGAAATTAACGCCATTTTCAATGAGCTGAGATAAGCCATGTAATATAGCGAATCATCGAGCAACATCAAATAGTTACCCAAATGCAGGAAGATATTTAATACATCGTCAGCATATTGGAATGTTGCTTCATAGGGCGGGATAGCAATCGCCGCCGTCGAAAAACTCAGTTTAAGGACAATCGCAAACGGTAAGGCAAAAAACAGCAGCAGCCAAGCGTAGGGAATACCTATGGTCCAGAAGCGGCCCTTAAGCCACTTTAATTTAATGGGTTTCTTCATGATCTCAACACCACGCCACTGGTGTCCTCCCAACTAATGAACACTTCGTCATCCCATGTGGCATGATCGGCGCGGCGTTCACGGTTAGTCATACTGCACTGTACGATTTGACCATTCTCTAAACGAATGTAATAGACTGAAATACCGCCTAAATAAGCGATATCATGCACGATTCCTTTTGCCCAGTTGTACTGACCTTCAGGCTGTTCACGGCTAATAATGGTCTTTTCGGGACGCACTGCTAGCCAAACATTCTTATCTTCAACGTTAGTCGTGACGCCATAACCGACATAGAAAGGTTGAGCCAAATCATTAGATTTAATGATCAGATGGTCGACTTCATCCACTTCAATCGCGCCACCAAACAAATTCACAGTACCGATAAACTCGGCAATCATGCGGCTGTTCGGGCTTTCGTAAATATCCATTGGCGAGCCAGTTTGAGCAATCCAGCCATCACTCATGATCGAAATTCGACCTGCCATTGTCATGGCTTCTTCCTGATCGTGGGTCACCATCACGCAGGTCACGCCGACACGCTCAAGGATTTCAACCACTTCTAGCTGCATTTGGGTACGCAATTTTTTATCCAATGCGCCCATAGGCTCATCGAGCAGTAATAATTTAGGTCGTTTCGCCAGTGAACGGGCCAGTGCAACACGCTGGCGCTGACCACCAGATAACTGATGCGGTTTACGCTTACCGTATTGCTCCATATGCACGAGTTTCAGCATATCTTGCACACGCTGTTCAATTTCGGCTTTAGGCAGCTTGTCTTGCTTCAAACCAAATGCAATGTTTTGTGCCACTGTCATGTGGGGAAACAAAGCATAGGATTGAAACATCATATTGATGGGACGTTCGTATGGCGGTAAATCGGTGATATCTTCCCCATCAAGGAAAATACGGCCAGAAGTAGGCTTTTCAAAACCCGCCAACATGCGCAGTAGTGTTGACTTACCCGAGCCTGACCCGCCAAGTAAGGCAAAAATTTCGCCTTTATTGATAGTTAATGACACATCGTCGACAGCCCGCACGTCATCGAATAATTTGCTTACCCGCTCAATCTTGAGCAGTACTTTTTCTTGCGTCTTTGTTGTCGGTTTATTGGTGACGCTCGAGGTGATTGCCATAGTACTTCTCCACCCGAAAATGAGGCGTAGATACGCTCAAACTCTAGGTTCAACACGATTAATGAATGAAAAGTGGTTAAACAAACTGTGTCAAATCCTATACGTGGATTAACTATGCATAGGATTGGACATAGAAGTTTGCCAAGCTGGGGGCAAGCTAGGCTTGCCCCCTATCGACTATTGTCCTGACTTCACTTTGGTCCAAACACGAGTTAATACGCGCTGAATTTTCAAAGGACGAATTTCACCGATATAAAGTTTGTCTAACACTTCTTGTGGTGGATAGATCGCAGGATCGGTACGGATAGCCTCATCAACCAGAGGTTGAGCGGGATCGTTCGGGTTAGCATAGGCCACATAGTTAGAGATAGGCGCTATGACTTCTGGACGCAGAAAATAGTTAATCAGCGTGAGTGCATTATCGACGTTCGTTGAATCAGCAGGGATAGCTAACATATCGAACCACAGATTGGCACCTTCTTTTGGAATGGAGTAGCCGATCTTATTGCCATTTTTTGCTTCTTCAGCACGGGCTTTCGCTTGAAATACGTCACCGGAGAAACCGTAAGCGACACAGATGTCACCGTTCGCTAAGTCAGAAATATAACGTGAAGAATGGAAATACGTCACATAAGGACGAATTTTTTCCAGTAACTCACCCGCTTTTTCATAATCTTCAGCCTTAGTGCTGTTAGGATCTAAGCCTAAATAAATCATCGCCTGTGGCACCATATCGTCGGCAGAGTCCAACATAGCAAAGCCACACTTAGAAATTTTTTCAGCGTATTTAGGATTGAAGATCAGTTCCATTGAGTTAAATGGCGCATCTTCCCCCACAGCGGCTTTCACTTTATCTATGTTGTAACCAATGCCATTGGTTCCCCATAAATAAGGCACGGCATATTGGTTACCCGGATCGGCTTTTTCAAGCAACTTCATCAGAGCTGGATTTAAATTTTTAAAGTTAGGTAACTTAGCGCGGTCTAAAGGTTTGAAGGCACCCGCTTTGATTTGCTTAGCGAGAAAGTGGTTAGAAGGTACAACGATATCGTAGCCACTACGACCAGACAGTAATTTAGCCTCAAGCACTTCGTTACTATCAAATACATCGTAAATTACCCTAATGCTCGTTTCTTTCTTGAAGTTTTCTAAGGTATCTTCCGCGATATAATCTGACCAGTTATACACGCGAACCACTTCTTCCGCTTGGGCCACTGCGCTCGCAAATACGCTCGCAGTCACCAGCGCTAATGTGGTCATCTTATTAAATAGCTTCATGCTTTCTCCTTTCTCGGGTAGCAGAACTGCTTAAGCAAATTCTGACATTGTGTCACCGGGCTGCCCGGATATTGTTGTTATTTTCGACCAATGCTACACCTTAAAAACCGCATCGGCAGTCTCTACGGCATGATAACCATGCCTACTTTATATCTTGCTGCAATTTGTTAAGTATCAGGTTTCGTGCCAAATTTTCGAGGCATCGGTATTGCATTAACACTCAAAAAAATAGACTAAATATGACACTGCTTGTACATTTTGCAACATTAAGGCAAATGCCTCAAGTCCCTAAGCAATCGCAAAAAAACACTTAGATAAACACATTTTAAATATGACTAACAATTAGTTAGTAACGCTAGTAAGCGAACAACCTAAAATTGTTAAACCTATTTTATTTCCCTAGCAGACAAGCGATGGAATTGAATATTCACTTTAACGGACAAACCATTAAAAACCATCATATTATTTAACAAGCGAGTTGCACCAGTTAAGTGCAACCTCACTAAAACAGTGCACGCATCAGTATCGTTATGGCCAACGTTAACCCCTTATTCCTTGGGTTAACGCGGCAACACGGTCAGTGCAATCAATCCAAAACATTACACAGTGAGTAATAAGAATTCACGTTCCCATGAGCTGACAACACGGCGGAAGTTTTCAAGTTCAGCCTGTTTTACCGCAACAAATCCAGTGGTGAAGGATTCGCCTAAATATTGCTTACAGGCATCACTTTCTTCCATCGCCGCTAATGCTTCCTCTAATGTCAGCGGTAAACAATGGGTATTATTGCTACGGCTTTCATTGGCTTTACCTTGCACAGGAGTCGAAGGTTTTAGCGACTCAACCATGCCGATATAGCCACACAACAAGCTCGCGGCAATCGCCAAATAACAGTTAGCATCGGCGCCGGGAATGCGGTTTTCAATGCGACGGTTTTGTGGTGAAGATTCTGGAATGCGTAAACCACAGGTACGGTTTTCATCGCCCCATTCTAAGTTTACAGGTGCCGAAGTGCCGGGGAGGAAACGACGAAACGAGTTCGCATTTGGCGCCATCAGTGGCAGCAACTCAGGAATGAATTTTTGTAGGCCTGCAATATATCCCAAGAATAGCTTGCTCTTAGTCCCATCTTCATTGGTGAAAATATTCTTGCCCGTCTCTTTATTGATCACGCTTTGATGAATATGCATCGCACTGCCAGGCTCATCCGTCACGGGTTTTGCCATAAAAGTGGCGCAAACATCGTGCTTCAGCGCGGCTTCCCGTAAAGTGCGCTTAAAGATAAACACTTGATCAGCTAAAGATAATGCGTTGCCATGACTGAAGTTAATCTCCATCTGTGCGGGACCATCTTCATGGATTAAAGTATCGATATCTAAACCTTGAAGCTCACACCAATCGTACATGTCTTCAAACATAGGATCGTATTCGTTGGCAGCATCAATAGAGAATGACTGGCGACCCGCTTCGGGGCGGCCTGAACGACCAATTGGAGGCTTTAGGGGTAAATCGTGGTCGTCACTACGACGAGTCAAATAGAACTCCATTTCGGGAGCGATAACAGGTTCCCAGCCCTGTTCGTCATAGAGAGACAAGACTTTTTTCAATACGTTACGTGGTGAAAGCTCAATAGGATTACCCATTCTGTCGTAGCAATCGTGGATAACCTGTGCCGTGGCTTCGATGGTCCAAGGCAACATAAAGACGGCATTTTCATCGGGTACACAAACAAAATCGATGTCGGCGGGATCGAGCAAACTGTAATAAATCTCTTCGTCGACAAAATCACCGGTCACAGTTTGCAACAACACACTTTCGGGCAAACGCATGCCTTTTTCATCGAGAAACTTATCGACTGGAGCAATCTTGCCGCGGGCGATGCCAGTCATGTCACTGATAACACATTCGACTTCTGTGATTTTTCGTTCTTTTAAAAAAGCGATTAGCTTATTCATTATTATTTCACTCGAGTTGTAGCCCTACGTCGGCATGCATCACCGAAAGCATTGAAAATGGAGAGGTAAAACGGATTCTCGCTCACCTTCCACTCTGGATGCCATTGCACACCGAGGGCAAATTCTTTAGTACCAATTACGGAGAAAGCCTCCACTAACCCATCTGGAGCATAAGCTTCTGGCCGCAACCCAACACCCAGGCGCTCCACGCCTTGAGTATGTACAGAGTTAATCTCTGCAGAGTTACGGCCCCAGGCCTCGTAAATAAGCCCCCCGGGCTCAACAGTAATACTGTGAGAAGCCCCATACTGCACATCTAAGGATGTGGTTTTATCTTCTCGATGTTCAATAAAGCCACCCACCTCATGGAGCTTCTGATGCAAACTGCCACCAAAAGCCACATTCATTTCTTGAAAACCGCGACAAATACCTAATACAGGTACCCCAGCAGCAATAGCAGCGTGGATCAGCGGCAAAGTTGTCGCGTCACGTTTAGGATCATGGTGTGTACCAAGCTCACTCGGCTGGCCTGCATAAAGATGGGGTTCTACATTAGAAGGAGAGCCAGTAAACAAAATACCGTCAAGACGATCTAAAATAGCGTCTATCGGTAAATCGCCACCTAAAGATGGGATCACTAACGGCCAGCCTTTCGCGCCATTAACTACGCCTAAAAGGTATTTTTCACCAACAATATTAAAGGGGTGTGATCCCAATTGTTGATTGCATGCAATAACACCTATGAGGGGTAAATCGGCTGACATATCTCACCTTTAGAATTGATTTTACTAGCATAACGAACACTTTGCCTTTAAATGTTCATTTTTTCACACAGTACACCGAAATTTAGCACTAGGCAAGAGGTTAAACACTTGTTAAAGGTTATTTAATCCACTTATTCTTAATAAGCATAAATAACATGTAGTTAAATGTATATTTACCCCATTTCTCGCTAATTCATGTATATAAACCAGCGGTTACACCAGCATAAAGCTCACTTTTTACAGGGTAAATTAAACCGTATTCGAACCAAATTTGAACCAATATTATTTACACAAAGAAGAGGATACATAACCAATATGACAGGGTTAGAAAGCAGGTAATACCAATCGTATTAAATATCTGTTCATTCAGCGGGAGTTCAACGCGCTTTAGACAAGGCGAAGGCTTAAGGCATAGTGGTGCTCTGTCGAAAGCCTTAAACGCAGTATAAAGTGCGTTGAAACCCGCCCTTCGGGAGCCTCACAGGCATCCCACTCCCGTGTTGCATTGACTTAAAAGGGAATGACCATTTCTGCGTCAATGCGCCTTGGATTGAAATGCCTGTGAGGCTCTGAACTGATTAGATATTTAATGTGATTGGTATAAATACGCAGGAATGTTGAATAACAGTATTACGCCACTCACTTTTAGCTAATAAGTGGCCTAATATGTTGAATAATAGGGTAAGTTAATGACTTAATTAGAAGTTTGCAGGCGTAGTCGCACTCACAAGGCGACAA
Organism: Shewanella sp. NKUCC05_KAH; assembly: GCF_019345585.1. Taxonomy (NCBI): domain Bacteria; kingdom Pseudomonadati; phylum Pseudomonadota; class Gammaproteobacteria; order Alteromonadales; family Shewanellaceae; genus Shewanella; species Shewanella sp. NKUCC05_KAH. Next base: position 84,070 of record NZ_JAHKQZ010000003.1, on the reverse strand, counting down.
GGTTCATCGAAGGGATTGCGGAATCTATGGGGTAATTCACTGTTAAAATAATAACTGTCACCCGCTTCCAAAATATACACTTCATCCCCAACAGTGAGTTCGAATTTACCTTCTATCACCATAGCGGCCTCTTCACCTTCGTGCTTTAGCATCTCTTCACCCGTATCTGAACCGGGTGGGTAAATCTCATTCATCACTGACATTGCACGGTTCGGGTAATCACGGCCAATCAGTTTAAATTCAAGTGGCCCAGTACCGATATTCAGTAATTCATTGGATCGATAGACGACCTTTTGCTCACTATCCGTTGAGGCTTCAATGGAGAAAAAGTCCACTAAAGACATCGGGATACCCGACAGCACTTTTTTTAAAGAGCTGACTGACGGGCTAACACTGTTTTTCTCGATCATTGAAATCGTACTGTTAGTCACACCAGCACGTTTGGCTAATTCTCGTTGAGATAAGCCTTTCATTTTTCGAACAGTTTTGAGGCTGGCTCCAATATCCAAATTTCACATCCCCCTAAAGGCTCGGGTCAATCCCGATAGATGACGAACAGGTTGTTCAGGATAAACACCATCCAGAACGCATTTTCGCCCAAAAAGCGCGTGTTTTACTGCTTTCATTGTATTCTACATAAAAAGCGTGTTAAATAAAACGAACACTTTTTTGCGTCATGTTAAAAGTGTGATGAGTATACTGAGACAAGTCCAATTTACAATAAAAACAATTTTTGGGAGCCATAATGGCAAGCAAACCTCCAGTGCACAGCGAACAGTATCCACACTCTTATTATGTTGATACCGCTAAAGAAATTTACGCGCACCCACAACTCGAAGGCAATATCAGTGCCGATGTCTGCATAGTGGGCGGCGGCTTTAGCGGTATCAATACCGCCATAGAACTCGCACAGCGCGGTATGAGTGTTGTGCTGTTAGAAGCGAGGCGAATTGGCTGGGGCGCATCGGGGCGTAATGGCGGCGAACTCATTCGCGGCATAGGCCATGACCCTGCACAATTTCAAAGTGAAATAGGCACTGAAGGTGTTCAAGCAATTCAACAGATGGGCTTTGAAGCCGTCGAGATAGTGCGAAATCGCATACGAGAACACAGTATCGACTGTGATCTGCAAATGGGTTATTGCGACTTAGCGGTAAAACCTCGTCACATGGATGAGCTTGAAGAAGAATTTAGCGCACTCAAGGCCATGGGTTATCAGCAAGAAATCAAGCTGTTAACTAAGCCACAATTAGGTGAAGTCATAGGCTCAGATTTTTATCAAGGTGCGCTGGTTGATATGGGTAGCGGTCATCTACACCCACTTAATCTTGCCCTCGGTGAAGCTCGCGTCGCCCGCAATCTCGGCGCTAGGTTGTTTGAGTACAGCGCTGCTGAAAAAATCATTCAAGGCGCCAAACCTAAGGTCATTACCGCTAAGGGCGAAGTCACATGCCAATACTTAGTGCTGGCGGGCAATGCCTATATTGGCCACAAACTTAATAGCTTTGTAGGGGGGAAAGTATTACCTGCAGGCAGTTATTTATTGGCAACAGAGCCCTTAACTGAGGCCCAATGCGCGAGTATTATCCCGCAAAACATGGCCTTCGCAGATATGCGAATTGCCCTAGATTACTTTCACTTATCGGCAGATCGTCGTTTGCTGTTTGGCGGCCTTTGTACCTATTCGGGTAAAGATCCGAAAGATATTGAAGCGGCACTGAGACCGAATCTTGAGAAAGTTTTCCCGCAGTTAAAAGGCGTGCGTATCGATTATGAATGGGGCGGTATGATAGGTATCGGTGCTAACCGTATGCCACAAATTGGTCGCCTTCCCGATGCAAATAATATTTTTTACGCCCAAGCCTATGCGGGACACGGCGTGAATGCCACTCACATGGCGGCAAAACTGCTTGCCGAGGCTATTTGCCAACAGGCGGGACATTTCGATGTGTTCGCTAAAATCAAACACATCACCTTCCCCGGCGGCCCAACATTCCGCTCACCTATACTCGCTGCAGGCATGCTGTATCACAGATTTAAGGACTTGTTTTAAGTCGCTTGTTACGCCTTGCCCACAGGATAAAAGGGATAGACCCAAGATAATGCACGACTAAAGCCACCAAGACGCCAAAGCCAATACCACTAGAAGTTAAAGGTATCCCTGGCTTAAAGTTACTGATGGTTTTCTCAAGATAATCAAAGCGAACAGGGTTAAACATATAGGCAGTTTTCTCAAACAAATTGCCCGTATTAAAGATCGCCACGCCCTGTGTTAACGCTTTATAAAGCGCCAGTGTCTGTACCTTTTGCTCAGCGTCGGCACGCACACTTGGCTCCTCATTTTGCTGGTGGCTGGCAATCATGGCATCAACATCGGCGTAATGATATTCCTTAGCCGTTGCCTCGTAACCTTCTACCTGCCATCGAGTCGATTCATAAAGGCCTGATAAAAATTGCTGATAATGATCAGCCAGTTGTGGTAACTGTAAGGCAATCACTAAAATAAATCCAAATACCAACTTATCGATCAATCTCGCTATCAAAGGTTTCTCCTTGGCATTTCGCCAAACGACGTAAAAGTCACATGATGTTCAACAAAAACCACGCTAACTTAATTAATCTACAGCACTAATTTCAATGGTGATACTCAATTAACACTCTATCGGCAGATCGTTACGGCTGCCCCAATCCGCCCATGAACCGTCATAGAGGATAGGATTTTTATGCCCCGCTGCAACCGAAGCTAAGATCAAAATACACGCCGTAATCCCAGAACCACAGCTGAATATCATTGCGGATTTATCCGCTGCTAGCCCTTGATAAATAGACTGTAGCTCACTGACCGTTTTGATTTTATTACCATCGAGCACTTGAGCGAAGGGTAAATTAACCGAGCAAGGAATATGCCCAGAGCGCACACCGGGACGCGGCTCACTCACTTTCCCTAAAAAGCGTGGCGCACCACGGGCATCGACAATCGCCGTTCCGGCATCTTCGATACGTGATAACACGGCCTCGGCATCCATCACCCGCTCGGGGTGGTATTGCAGCACATCAGCTAATGTATCGATATCCGTCGGGCCGTAATCGACGCCTTCGGCTTGATAACGCGATGAGGTGATGCGGTCTTCTTCAATCCACTGAGGCAAGCCACCATCTAGTACATAGACTCGATTAAAACCCATGACTTTAAAGGTCCACCACGCCCGTGGAGATGAATAAATGCCTTGGTTATCATAGATAACGATAACACTGTCGACCTCAATCCCAAGTTGGGCTATCCCTTGGCTGAATTGCTCAAACGTCGGCAAGGCATGAATTTGGGTTGAAGTCTTATCGCAAAACACATTTTCCAAGTCGAATCGACGTGAGCGCGGAATGCAAATAGGCTCATCGTAAACTAAGGGTTCTTTACCAATAACGGTTTCCATACTGGCATCGAGCAAGACTAAATGGGGATCGGTGAGGTGTGCTTCGAGCCACTGCGTACTAACAAGTGGGTATTCCATAGCGGGTCCTTTTACTGTTATCCAAGTCTGCCGCTAGTCTCTCACCAAATGCCGTAAAGCCCAAATATCGGCTTAACAAATTGTCTGCTTTGTCTTTTCTTTAAAAGCGTGGACTCGATTTTATGCGCTCAATCATTAGTGCATTCAATCATTAGTGCATTCAATCATTAGATTGCGTCGAAGCCGTGTTTTGAAGATAGTGCTTTCAAACTGCTCATTTTTAAGATGCAGCTTTCAAAACAATCTTTTCGATATGGCCGTGTTCAAGATAGCCGTTTTCAAAATAGCCGCTATTTAATGACTTCTATTTTCACGTCAATCAAGCCAGAAGAAGTATTGCCTATACTACTGAACGCCGATTTAGACAGATCAATAATGCGGCCACGCACGAAAGGCCCTCTATCATTGATTTTCACAATCACACTTTTGCCATTATCGACATTGGTGACCTTAACACTCGAGCCAAAGGGTAACTTTTTATGCGCTGCTGTCTTTAATTTATGTTTGTAAAGTTCACCGCTGGCCGTCTGCTTATTCTGATGTTTATCCCCATAAAATGAAGCCTGACCAGCTTCCGTGAATCCCACCCAGTTTCCATTCTCACCCGTCTGCATTGAAGAACAGCCGGCCAAAAAGCTTAGTAATGCCAGTACAGCTAGTTTGACGACATTGAACTGCCTAATTGGGTTTTGAAGTGCATTCACATGACACCCTCTCTAATGAGTGAACGCTTTGCTGACGAGTGATTGGCTCAGCAAAAAATCACTGGGAAATAACGAACAACCTTAGATGGCAAAGCTCAAGACCTGCATCCTAAAAGATCAAAATAAGAAACAATAAATTTCCACGAGGCTACAGCAGTTGCACGCTAAAATCACGTATTTACAGGTGAATGCTCTTACGTTGAGATAAAATATGCAGTCATAACGAGGCTTTGTTTCCTAATTTAGATCGGTAAACAAAGCCCTAACGAGTTAACACTTCATGGATAATCTCAAATTTGGGTTCTTTACCACTTGGCCATGTAGGTTTCTTTATGGGGTTTTCAAAGGTGGTCAGCCAAATATCAAGATCACTGGAACCAGACAAACACCCCATAAACGCAAAATACATTCCACTATTTATCATGTGACGGGCAAACTGAATAGCGTCTTCAAGAGTGCCCTCTTCCCAGTTATGTGTGAACGTTTCATCATCCCATACCCATTTAATGGGGACTCCACTTTCATCACAAGCGAAGAACCTTACATTTCGATAACCTTTACTTGCTGTTTTTAGAGAATTTATAAAACTTTCTCTGGTGTTATCAAATCTTTTTTTGAACTCTTCAATATCTAGATCTTTGCTAATAAAGTTCTTCATACTTGCCCTAGAGGTAAATACTACCAACGGTATGACATAACCACACACAAAAAAGTCTATCCAATGAGCCCAGTGACTGATGTCGTTTAGCTCTGTTAGAAGCTAATTATGCCAAAGATTGGTATTCATTGCTGCCATTATGAAACAACCTAATTTCGATACATTTTATTTCTTTTTTAGAGGAAATTAATTGCTCCACCAACCAAATATAACCGATTTCATATAGCTTATTTTGTAGGGAGAACAAATCATCTTCTGGCATATTGTCTATATCAACATTCAATAATTGATACCAATTAAAGGCTTTAAATTCAGAAGCATACTCAAACTCACATACTGCGGTTAAAAGCCATGCGCCATTCATCATAGAGGCTATATCGACAAAAAAATCGCAATATGCCTCACCTTGATTTTTACAAGAAATCGCATATTCCCTAACAAGTTCCATAAAATCGGATTTGTAACTATCTAGAGCTTTACTGACGATTGCCCCAAACTCTTCTACATTGTGCATACTTGCCTTCTTATTCAATGCTCTAAGCACCCTATAATATCACAAATAACTTACAACACTTTTCACTCTATGACTAAATTCATTAATGGTAATGTTTGAAAGCCACAAATTTATAAGCGATAACTTACGATATTTATGAAGCAGATAAGAATGGAAGTAAATTGAGATATTAATGGGAGTGTTTAAAGTCAATATTCTATCGGGTATAAATGAGCAACAAGATTATGAATTAAGACGGTAACATTTTATTTACGGTAACAGATGCAGATTTTACAAGTGAAATATGGCTTATAAAAATGGGGACGCCTTGAGCTCCAAAAAATAAAAAACCTCTTTCCATGTAATATAAAAAGAGGTTTTAGTATTTAGCGAAAGCGGCTCCTTCTCTTATATAGACAAATATAGACAAAAAAAGAGCGGTTATAACACGATCCAAGTCGCTTTCAATTCTGTGTATTTGTCGAAGGAGTGCAGAGATTTATCTCGGCCATTACCTGACTGTTTATAGCCACCGAATGGCGCTGTCATGTCGCCGCCATCATAATGGTTGATCCACACCATGCCAGAGCGCAGGGCTTTAGCAGTTTTATGGGCCTTGCTGATATCCGATGTCCATACACCAGCGGCTAAACCGTAAATAGTATCGTTGGCGATTGATATCGCCTCTTCCATGCCATTAAATTCAATAACAGATAACACAGGGCCAAAGATTTCTTCACTGGCAATCTTCATCTGGTTATTTACGTTAGAAAATACCGTTGGCTGCACATACACGCCGCCTGTGTCGGCCATGACTTGGCAGCCACCGTGGACTAAGGTTGCGCCTTCATCTTTACCTGCTTTAATGTAACTGAGTACTGTGTCTAACTGTTGTTTATCAACAACGGCGCCGCTCACAGTGGCAGGGTCGAGTGGATGCCCTGGATGCCATGAGGCTAGCTCCTCTGCGATAAGCGCGATAAGCTCATCTTTCACCCCGGACTCCACCAGCAAACGCGAACCTGCGGTGCAAACTTCACCTTGGTTAAAAGCAATGGCTTCGGCAGCAGCAACAGCAGCGGCTTTGAGATCTGGCGCGTCATTAAAGACGATATTAGGGCTCTTGCCTCCCGCCTCTAACCACACGCGTTTCATGTTCGACTCACCAGCGTAAATCATTAATTGTTTAGCAATTTTGGTGGAACCTGTGAACACCAACGTATCCACATCCATATGCAACGCTAAGGCTTTACCTACGGTATGACCAAATCCTGGCAACACGTTGAGTACGCCTTGTGGGATCCCAGCTTCGATAGCCAATTGCGCCATACGGATAGCCGTTAAGGGTGACTTTTCAGAGGGTTTTAACACTACACTATTACCCGTGGCCAGCGCGGGCCCGAGCTTCCAACACGCCATCAGCATTGGGAAGTTCCACGGAACAATCGCGGCCACAACCCCCACAGGCTCACGGGTGATCATGCCAATTTCATTGTGAGCCGTTGGCGCGAGTTCATCGTAAATTTTATCAATCGCTTCGCCAGACCAGCGAATCGCACGGGCAGCCCCCGCCACATCCACCGCTTTGGAGAAACGAATTGGTTTACCCATGTCGAGGGTTTCTAACAGCGCGAGTTCATTGGCATTTTCTTCCAGTAACTCGGCGAAACGTATCATCACTTGTTTGCGCTTTACCGGAGATTGCTGCGACCAAACACCAGACTCGAATACGCTGCGGCCATTAGCAACCGCAAGATTAGCATCTGCAAGATCGCAACTCGCCACTTTTACCAACAAGCGGCCATCGATAGGACTAATACAATCAAAGGTGTTACCCGAAACGGCATCTTGGTATTCGCCATTGATAAACGCCTTACCATTAATAGACAGGCTGGCAGCCAGACTTTCCCATTCGCTGCGGCTCTTCGGTGTGCTCATGATGACCTCTTAATCATTCGTATAGGTGTGGTTTATCGTTCATCGACAAGAAAATAGTGGTCTGTGACGACTTTAGTGCAAATGGTAAACATCATCACAGTCATAATCCGAGCTTCAGGTTACGCTGTTTAAGCAATAAAATTCAATATTTTTTACAAAAATAGCTTTTTTGCCACAAATAACTGCACACGGCTCTTCCATGTTCATTATTTCTAACATAGCATAGCAAATATTAGCCACCCTAAAACAAGACCTGAAAATACAGGACAAGGTAGACACTATGGCCGATTTGCCGCTCAATTCCTCAAGCGTACCCTCACTTGAACATTTCTGGATGCCTTTTACCGCTAACCGCCAATTCAAAGCCAGTCCGCGGTTACTCGCCAAGGCCGAAGGCATGTATTACACGGATATTGATGGTAATAAAGTGTTAGATGCCACCGCAGGTTTATGGTGTTGTAACGCAGGCCATGGTCGCAAGGAAATCAGCGAAGCGGTCAGCAAACAAATTAAAGAGATGGACTACGCGCCCTCCTTCCAAATGGGTCATCCTATCGCCTTTGAACTTGCCGAGCGGTTAGTCGAGCTCAGTCCTGAGGGATTGAACAAAGTCTTCTTTACTAACTCAGGTTCTGAGTCCGTCGATACTGCGCTTAAGATGGCACTTTGCTATCACAGAGCCAATGGTCAAGCCTCACGCACCCGCTTTATCGGGCGCGAAATGGGTTACCACGGTGTCGGCTTTGGCGGCATCTCTGTGGGTGGGTTAAGCAATAATCGCAAGGCATTTAGCGGCCAATTACTGCAAGGCGTCGATCACTTACCGCACACCTTAGATATCCAAAATGCGGCATTTACCCGTGGACTCTCACACTTTGGCGCTGAAAAAGCCGAAGTATTAGAACAACTAGTGACCCTGCATGGCGCCGAGAATATTGCCGCCGTGATCGTTGAACCTATGTCGGGTTCAGCAGGGGTGATATTGCCGCCACAAGGTTACTTAAAACGTCTACGTGAAATCACCAAAAAACACGGCATCCTACTGATTTTTGACGAAGTCATTACCGCTTTTGGCCGCGTTGGCGCCGCTTTTGCGAGTCAACGTTGGGGCGTTATCCCAGATATAATCACCACGGCTAAAGCCATCAATAACGGCGCCATCCCTATGGGCGCAGTGTTTGTGCAAGATTTTATTCACGACACTTGCATGCAAGGCCCTAATGAACTGATTGAGTTTTTCCACGGCTACACCTATTCAGGTCATCCCGTGGCCGCGGCTGCGGCACTTGCCACCCTATCAATTTATGAGAATGAGCAATTATTCGAACGTAGTTTTGAGCTTGAGCGCTACTTTGAAGACGCAGTGCACAGCCTCAAAGGGTTGCCGAATGTGATTGATATCCGCAACACAGGTTTAGTGGCGGGGATTCAATTCTCCCCTAACGCTCAAGGCGCGGGTAAACGGGGTTACGGCGTGTTTGAACACTGCTTCCGCCACGGCACTTTAGTGCGAGCCACGGGCGACATCATTGCCATGTCACCGCCACTGATTGTCGATAAACGCGAGATTGACCAAATGGTTAATAGCCTAAGCGATGCCATTAACGCTGTTGGATAATAGCACCAGCGGTTCGTTCCACTCTCACATTTAACACCCCGCTGCGGCGGGGAACTTCAAAGGTTAACTATGCTCAAGATCACTCATTTTGTTAATGGTCAGCACACCCCTGCCAGTATAAGAACCCAAGATATTTTTGAACCCGCTACGGGTGAGCTACGTGGCCAAGTCTCACTGGCAAGCGAAACCGAAGTCGGCGAAGCCATCGCTATCGCTAAAACCGCCTTTGAAACATGGTCGCAAGTCACGCCGCTCAACCGTGCTCGAGTGCTGTTTAAATTCAAAGCCTTAGTCGAGCAGCACCTAGATGAAATGGCGCAGCTTATCACCCGTGAGCACGGCAAAGTGATCGACGATGCTAAGGGCGAGTTGATCCGTGGTCTCGAAGTGGTCGAATTTGCCTGTGGTATTCCGCACTTGCTTAAAGGTGAACACACCCAGCAAGTCGGTGGCGGCGTCGATTCTTGGTCAGTTAATCAAGCTTTAGGTGTTGTCGCAGGCATAGCGCCCTTTAACTTCCCCGTGATGGTTCCCATGTGGATGTTCCCAATCGCGATTGCCTGCGGTAACACCTTTATTATGAAACCCTCGGAAAAAGACCCAAGCTCGGTGATGCGGATTGCCGAGCTGCTTAAAGAAGCGGGTCTTCCCGATGGCGTGTTTAACGTGATTAACGGCGACAAAGAAGCCGTCGATACCTTACTCACCCATAAAGATGTGCAAGCGGTGAGCTTTGTAGGCTCAACGCCAATAGCCGAATACATTTACAGCACAGCCTCTAAACATGGCAAACGCGTACAAGCCTTAGGCGGCGCGAAAAACCATATGTTACTCATGCCAGATGCGGATTTAGATCAAGCCGTTAGCGCCTTAATGGGCGCCGCTTACGGCAGTGCTGGTGAGCGTTGTATGGCAATTTCAGTCGTGCTGGCAGTAGGCGATGTAGGCGACGCGTTAGTGGAAAAACTGCTACCGCAAATCCAAACCTTAAAAGTCGGCAACGGCCTAACGCCAGAGATGGAAATGGGTCCGCTGATCTCAAAACAGCACCTTGCCAAGGTCACCCAATATGTTGAAGCCGGTGTGCAAGAAGGCGCAGCGCTGCTGGTCGATGGCCGTAAACTGAGTGTTGAAGAAAATCCACAGGGCTATTTCCTCGGCGCCTGTTTGTTCGACCACGTCACGCCTGAAATGAGCATCTACCGCGAAGAAATCTTTGGGCCAGTGCTGGCGATTGTGCGCGTGAAAGATTACCCAACGGCGCTTGAGCTGATTAACCGACACGAATTTGGCAATGGCACGGCGATTTTCACCCAAAGTGGTGAAGCGGCGCGACATTTCTGTCACCACGTACAAGTCGGTATGGTTGGGGTGAATGTGCAGATCCCGGTACCAATGGCGTTCCACAGTTTTGGCGGTTGGAAGCGTTCACTGTTTGGGCCACTGCATATGCATGGCCCCGATGGCGTGCGTTTTTATACTAAGCGTAAGGCAATTACTGCCCGCTGGCCGGTGGGTAAACAGACTCAAGCCGAGTTTGTGATGCCAACGATGAAATAGCCGAATGTCAGCTCAACAAGGAAATCGCAAATGACTGTGAGTATCAACGCCATTATTCGCTTTGCTACGGCGCAAACACCCGTCGAAACCTACCAGTTACCGACGGAAAAGTTGTTAGCTGGCAATCCAACTCAAGGGCTAGAGAATCATTATTCTAGCCCTTGTGATCAATTTCACAGTGGAATTTGGCAAAGTGAATCAGGCGCTTGGAAAATAAACTACACTGAATACGAGTACTGCGAAATCCTCGAAGGAATAAGTGTTATCACCGATCTTCAAGGTCAATCGCAGACGTTCACTGTGGGTGACAGGTTTATCATACCCGCGGGTTTTCAAGGCACTTGGGAAGTAGTGGAGCCCTGCCGCAAGGTTTACGTCATTTTCGAGCAAAAGTGAGATCGACGAGGCTGATGTTAGCCTCAAAAAAGCTAAGTTATCTTAGCAATAACTCGCCATGAGGTCACAGCAACGGGTTTTCCTAGGCTGTTGTTTGGCAAACCAACGGATGCACTGGCGCGATTGAATAACCATGGTCGCCAGTAACACGTCCGAGTCAACAAAGAAAATGGGAGAAATACCGTGCATAATAATCTGAAAAAAAAACGGCTGGTACAGCTTGTCGGACTCGCGCTAACCACGACCCTATTCTCCGGCATGGTCGCCGCCGAAGTGACTGGGGAAATTAGTCTTACTAACGACTATCGTTTTCGCGGCGTATCACAAACCGCTGGAGATCCTGCCCTGCAAGGTGGTATCGATTGGAGCTTCGATTCGGGTTTCTCTGTCGGGGCTTGGGCAAGTAACGTGGACTTTGATGAGCCAGGTTATAACGGCCCAGCGATCGAATACGATTTCTATGTCGCCTATGGTGGTGAGATCAACGAAGATCTGACCTACGACATCACCCTTAACCGTTATAACTACTCAGGTGAGAGTGATATAGGTTATTTCGAAGTGATTACGGGTATGGAATTTAAGGGCTTTCGCCTAGCCTATTGGTTTACCAATGATTACGGTGGTACTGACTTAGATTATCACTATGGAGAACTAAACTACTCCTACGAATTTGTCGAGAATTGGAGCCTAGATTTGCACTATGGTTACAATGTGGGTGATGCCTTAGATGATGGTGAAGGTTTTGATAGCTACTCTGATTACTCTGTTGGCGTATCGACCGAATTGGCAGGCTTTGGGCTTTCTCTCGCTTGGTTAGGAACAGATCTCAGCGGTGACCAAAAGGTCTCTGATGGCGCATTCAAAAACTCAGATACCGTGCTTGCGAGCGTAAGTTACGCGTTCTAATTTCGCCTTAGGTTAGATTAACTAAGACACAAAAAAGCCCTCATCATCGAGGGCTTCTTTTTAGCTGTTCAAACAGACTTGACTACCAACTGCGCATCTTATGGCCTTTCACCGCGTAGAACAGAATGAACAAGTAGCATGGCAACATCACAATATAACCGCCCTGCATTCCCATATCTGTCGCTGAACTCATTAACCCCCAAGACACTGGACCAAAGGCACCACCTGCAATCCCCATGATGAGAAGCGCAGAACCTGTACTGGTCAATTTACCCATACCTGACAAAGCTAGCGGCCACACCGCAGGCCAAACAATCGCATTAGCTAAACCAAGAAAAGCAATCATCAACAAAGTATCGGGCAGCGCCACACCGCCAAAAGGCACTAACAAAACATTAGCAATAGCGTAGGAATTATTGTCGCCAAACAAAATACCGCATGTCAGTAACAAACCCAGAATAGCCGACACCATCAAAGCCTTAGGTTGTGAAATAAAACGAGGAATTAACAGGATACCTAAAGAATAACCCAGCACCATACACACCATAGTATAGGAAGTCATAACACCGTATGACTCTATGCCTAAAGACAAAGCAAATGTACCAATGGTATCGCCAGCAATAACCTCTACAGCAACATAAACAAACAGCGCTAACACGCCAAAGGCTAAGTTAGGGTGAGATAATGCCGCTTTAAGTTGCCCTTTATCCGTATTTTCAGCAGCTTCATCTTCATTCAACAACTCTGGCAAAGGTGATTTTTTTACCGCGAGCGCTAAAATACCGATAAAAATAGCCATGCCTAAATAGGGGAATACTAAACCGTCAGCCATTTCTTCAATTTGTACTTGAGTTAGCTCAGTACCAATACGGTCTTTAAAGCTGTCTAAAATCAACGCCGAAAACACCAAAGGCGCAATCACACCCGCACCTTTATTCAAAATACCCATCACACTGACACGGGCGGCCGCAGATTCTTCAGGCCCCAAACGCACCACATAAGGGTTAACCGCAGTTTGTAATAGGGTTTGGCCTGCGCCCATCACTAATTGGGCGAAAAGGAATAGGGCAAATATTTGTGTTTCCGCAGCAGGGATAAACAGTAAGCCCGCCAACATCATCACGCCCATGCCTATCGCCATACCATTCTTATAGCCGACTTTGCGAATAAGCCAAGCGGATGGCAAGGCAGTAAAGGTCACTGCAATGTAAAAAGAAAACAGGATCAACGACGCTTGAAAGGGATTGAGTTGCAATATTTGTTTCAAATAAGGCATCAAAGAACCATTCAACCAAGTGGCGAATCCGAGGATGAAAAAGAGAGCGGCCACTATGGCCATGGGGAGAAAGCTGCTTTTCTGCTGGCTTTTATCGAGTGTCATTTCCATAAACCTGCTTCTTATAGTAATTAATTATTTAGGTGATAACGGGGTTTAAATTAATGCCTAAGTTCCCGAATATCCGTATCGCGACTCGTCCGCAATGGCTAATGTTATCATCCAAACGCACCATTGTTTCAGTGATGTTAAAACAAATAACACAAAAAGACAACGCTGTCATTTAATAAATTCTCGCGAATATTCCCTCGTAATCATCGATTGGCCATCTGATAAGTTATAAGTAAGTGATGACTCACATCCAGAAAATAATGTAAAAAAAGCCGCAGACACTGAGTGCGTGCGGCTTATCTCAAGCGATTAAGCTAACTGACTAAATTCTGACAAAAATATTGCGGCGATACATCCAATATAAAACCAGCCACTGCACCGCAAGTAAGCTGATAACCGCAGCTAACGCTTGAGCATTTTCAGGCAAGGCCATCACTAAGCCGCCAAACACGCTTTGGGCGATATATTTCCAATCCACTAAACTCGAGGCTAGGTAAATAATGATGGCGTTGGTGCCTATCACCACGAAGAGAAATGCGGCTTTTTGCCACTTAAGCACATCGACTAGTGCATAGAATACCGCCAGTAGGAGCATGCTCCAGCCCGACGTCACCAGCACAAATGAACTGGTCCACAGATCTTTATTGACCGGAATAATAAGATCCAACAGCCAACCTAAGGCTAAGCAAGCACCACCTGCTACGGCGAGTAATCCCACTTTGACCCACTCACCTTTAGGATGGGATTTAACAATAAAGTGGCCGACAAACACACCCGCTAACGCATTGACTATGGCGGGGATGGTCGACAGTAAACCTTCAGGATCGGGTGTACGTCCCTGATAGCTTATGCCGGGTAATAAAATCGAATCGACATAGGCATTGATGGATTGCGTTTGCGAGAGCACGCCTGCCTGTCCACCGGGGAAAGGCAACCAAAGTTGCATTGCGCCATAACCGAGTAAAATGCCCAAGGCGACAATAACTTGCGTTCGTAGGCTCGTATGCCACACCAGTAATGCGGCAAAGAACCATGCAAAGGCGATTCGACCTAACACACTGGCATAGCGAATTTTTTCAGGATCGGCAGGCGCGCCCGTACCCCAACCGTGATTATATAAAATGCCCAGTAGCAGCAATAAAAAGAGTCGTTTAATCCCATGCCGATACACAGGTAATCGATCCTTCATCGGTAATTTATCTAAACGTTTGGGAGATAAACCTAAGGCCACACCAGAGAGGAAAATAAACAGCGGAAAAATCAAATCGTAGAAGTGAAAACCATGCCATTGGCTATGGTGCATTTGTTCATCGCCCCATTGCCAACCTGCCCAGCCCGTTAAAATAAGCAAGCCCCCAAACAGGGCCTCACCGCCCAAAATCCAAAACATATCGAAGCCGCGCAGTGCATCCAGAGACATCAACCTAGGTTTATTCACCTTTGCTGGCATAATTGCGTTTGTCTGTGTAGTCCCCATGCCATCATCCTTTATTATTGTTATTAAAAGCTTTTATAAAAGTTGAGCAAAACTAATACTGTTTAAAATTAGTGCTGTACAATAAAAAAACTTAGCCCCTGTCATCAAAATACGACAAGGGCCAATTGTTACACATCACCTAAACTGCGAAAGCGATTTAAGGGTGTGCCCCTATTGCCTGGCCCGCATAAATCGGCCCTGAATAGACTGCTTGTCCCGCAATGTAATTTGCCTGCACTTTGTTCTGCGCATCGAGCAAAACAAAATCAGCCCTATGTCCCAGTGCTAAACGGCCAGCTTTATGATCAATCCCGAGGAACTGTGCGGGATACAACGCCGCCATTCTCAAGGCTTCCGCCAAAGGTAAACCCAACAAGTTGACGGTATTATTGACCGCAGTCGCCATATCGAGCACACAGCCCGCCAGCTCACCTGTCACAGCATTTAATCTGTCGCCGACTCTCAGCACTTGCGTACCGAAGAGCTCGAAGCTAGTCTCACCGTCCATACCCACAGGCGGCATAGCATCGGTGACTAACATCATTTTGCCCCTCGGTTTTGCCCGTAGTGCGACCTTTGCCGCCGCGGGATGCACATGATGACCATCGACAATCAAACCACACCAAGCGGTTTCACTCTCAATCGCCGCGCCAACCATGCCTGGCTCACGGGAGCCCAGAGGAGACATAGCATTATAAAGGTGAGTAAAGCCCGTAGCGCCTGCCGCTAATGCCGCAACCACAGTATCGTAGTCGGCATTAGAATGACCCAAACACACCTTAACGCCCGAAGCAACGAGCGTACGGATCACCTCTGGCGACACATTCTCAGGCGCAAGCGTGACCACTTTAATCCCCAGATCTTGACGACAAAATACCGCGAGTTCAGCCTCTGTGATTTCGCGAATAAAGCCCTGTGGATGCACACCTTTTTTAGGTACAGATAAATGTGGCCCTTCAAAATGCACCCCTAAAACGCCAGTGCTACCTTTGACTAAAGCCTCAGCCACGGCATCGGCCGCATTGGCCATCACGCTGACATCATCGGTGATAAGTGTGGGTAAAAATCCTGTCGTGCCAAAACGCGCATGAGCACGGCCGATAGTCTCAATACAATCAACACTCGGATTGGCATTGAATAACGCCCCGCCGCCACCGTTCACTTGTACATCGATAAAACCAGGCACCAGCGTTCCGGCTTGGCGGATTTCCTTCGCGCCAACAACCGTATCAAACGCCAGAATGTGCCCGTCTTCAACAGTTACAGGCACATCTTGATGGAAATATTCACCATCAAAAATACGCTCGGCGATCAAGGTGATTTTCATCGCAAACCTCTTTCAATAAATAACACGAGTGACTTAAGTCTTAAATTAAGTTCACTGCGAGGGCTTAGCTGCACGAGCTTAGCTGAACAGGTTTAATCGTGCAGCTAAAAGTCCGCTAAATCTAATCCGCAACACCTAAACCTCTTAAACTTTGGCCACTTAAAGCTAGGCAGCTTAAAGCGTTTGGGTCACTTTTTTAAGGCCAGCAGGTTGATCGGGATCGATACCGCGGGCAATCGCAACCGCAGCCACATCGATATAGAATCGTTGTAATAACGCTAACGGAGCAACACGAGGGTGAATGTCCGTCGAGGTTTGATTCAGATGCACTAAATCGGCGCCGCGTTGGCTCACGTTTTCAATTTGTTCAATATGGCTAGCGTAAGATTCATCGCCAATACACACATCGACGATAGTGAGTTTTTTCTCAACTAAAGTGACAGGGCCGTGGAGGAACTCGGCGCTGCTGAACGCTTCGGCATGGATTGAACACACTTCTTTTAGCTTAAGCGCGATTTCCTTCGATACCGCATAACCTAAACCACGGCCGAGTACGACTAAGTTCTTCACGTCGGCAACGGATTCTGGCGTGAGTTGTGGCTCAGCGTCCACCGCCGTTTGCAGCGCTTGGGGTAAAGAAGCGACGGCGCTAGCAAGCGATTCGCTTTGAGTCCAAGCGGCGGCAAGTTGTAAAATCGCCGACAACGTCGCGAGGTAACTCTTAGTCGCGGCAACGGCTTTTTCTTCGCCGGCACGTAAAGGCACAACGACATCGACGATATCTTTAATCGGTGCACTTTCATCATTCACTAAGGCAACACAGAAAGCACCGGCATTTTTTGCCATACGCGCCTGCGCCAAAATGTCAGGGCTCCGGCCAGATTGTGAAATCACAATGACTAACGCGCCTTCGAGTTTCAAGGTTTTACCATACACACTCGCCACTGAAGGTGCGGCGGCGAAGGTCGGTACACCCGCTTCAATCTCAAATAAGTATTTAGCGAACACTCCCGCATGATCCGATGAGCCGCGACCTACTATCATCACAAAACGAGGGGCGAAGGCGCGCAGTTTCTCACCTAACTGCTGCATGATGTCAGCGTTAGCTTCTAATTGACCCGCAATTTTTTGCGGTGCAGTGCGTGCTTCTTGTTCCATAATAGTGTTTGTCATGTCTTTTACCTTCACGTTCAAATACAGGATTTGGCTTCAGTGCCTATGTGCACTGACAACGACTTATTAAATTCTTGCTGGGCGAAATACATAGCACCGAGTTCGGGTGGTGCTAAGGTTTCTGAAATCTTAGCGACCACATCGGCACCGAGCCAAGCTTGTAAAGGCTCAGCAAGACCACCGATCATAGAAAAACGCACCGGATTTAAGCTAAATAACTTACGCGCCATTTCGCTAATATAATCAGCACCTTCTTGCACTATGGCAGTCGCGACTGCGTCACCTTCATTGGCACAATCGAGTACGCTTCTGGCTAATGCGGCGTAGCAACTTGATGATTTACCCGCTAGATTTTCGACAATGCCTAGCGCATCGGTGACACCAAACTCATTCAACAGCATATCGATTAATCGAGTTGGTACGGCAAAGCCATCGAGTGCTAACAGCACGTGTTCCGCAGCTTTTAATCCAAGCCAAGCACCGCTGCCCTTATCGCCCAATGCAAAACCATAACCACCAATACTCAAGCTGGTATCACCAACATGGGCATAACCGCAAGAGCCAGTACCCGTGATGATCACAGCGCCATCGGCACCGCGGTGGGCACCAATACAAGCCGTATGCAAATCGGTAGTGACATACATAGCTGCAAAAGGATGCTGCCAGTTGATAACATCTTGATATAACCTAGGGACATTTACGCCAGCAAGACCAAGACCCGCCACCAGCAAGTGACTATCGCTCTCGTTCATGCCCGCATCCAGCAACGCTAGGCGAGTCGATGCTTCAATGGATTCAAATGTTTGTGTTAGACCATGCAGTGGATTTGCGCGTCCAGCAACACCTGTCCCTAAAACGGTACCCTCTGCTGAGTAGATGGTGGCTCGGCATTTACTACCGCCTCCATCTACACCTATAAACAGTGGTTGATCTTTTGTCTGGACTAACCCCATGACACCCCTCTTCACCTATCAATGCAGCGCTACCGTTGCTTATTATTTGCCGTTAATACAGCGCTCAACTTTAGTTAACTCAATGTTACAGCAAAAATGACAGCGTTGTCATTTACTTTTTTAAGTGATTTATGATCTAAAATCAAATTTAGGAAATCACTGACACAGAAAAACAAAAAGGCTGTATTTTATCTTTAAAATACAGCCAGATATAAAAATTGATTTAGTTAACGATTAAACTTCGGCCTTTACGAATACCATCGGCCGCAATGGCGCGGATCTCAATCGGTGCAGTGACCGCCAATCCCGCTTGATAAGCTTGCCATTGGCCATTGAGGCTACGGTATTCGAGTTTAAGGCCGGGATAGGCGATATTAGCAAACAGTTTACCGTCACGGATCTCGGCGCCGACCGTCGGTACGCGATAATCAATCCCCGCTTTATCTAGCTTGATAAACTCTTTGTGGCCCAAGGTATTCGCGAGTTGTTGCCACTCCTTTGCCTGTGCATCACGCATGGTTAAGGTAAAAGCACCCGAGCTTTGATTATATACAGCACCTTGATATTGATAAGGTACTTCCCATACGGCTTGATGCCAAGCACGCTCAGCCAACATCAACAAACGCGGAAACACCATGTATTCAATCGTATCGTCACTGCGAATCGACTCACTCCAAATCTGCCCTTGCAAGCCAGTAAAAGGTTTGCCTTTCTCCCTTGGGCCCGAGACTTTGTTACCCGCCTCATCAAGTTTTATTCTGTCATCCGCTTCGAATGGCTGATTTTCAATATCGGTCCATTGCTCGGCGTTAGCGGCTAAATTATCAGGCATAAAGCTAAAGACTTTATGGCTATTGGTCGCGCGGCTCGCCCAATAATAACCATGCTCTTTAGGATCGGCCTCATAGGGGAAGTCAAAGTACAACACCTCAGGATTAGAAAGTACGGTTTCCCAGCCGAGATTTGCCTGCTGATTGGCGCGCGAATGACCTTTGTGGGCAATCACATCCCAAATATTAGACTGCACCTTAGCGGGCATATTTTCAGGGCGAACATGGCTCATACCATCACTCCATCCTGCTGCTTCAATGCCTTTTGCCGCTAACATAGTCGAAATTCGTTCAATAAAATAAGCGCCTAAGTCATCTATCGACTTAACGCCTTTATCGTTATTGGCGACAAATGCTAAACACTGCGGAGATTGTTTCCAAGCTCCCGCCGTTTCATCGGCACCAATGTGGTAACGCGTCAATGGTTGACCCGCGGCTTGGTGTAACTTGGCAATTTCATCAATCACTTTATCGACAAAGTGATAAGTCGACTCCATACACACGTTAAGCGTATTGTCGTCGTAATATTGCACTGAAGAATAAACCGTTTTGTCGTTTGCATCGGATAACAAATATTGCTCAGCTGTAGTAGTTTTCCCTTCAGCTTGCAATTGACGAGCGCCCGCATCTAACGCTTTTACCGCTGTGTTAGCTTGATTTGCCGTTTCCTGCACAGGGACAACCTGCACTTTGCCCGTGTTTTTAAGCTCTACGTCTTCAGCCTGTAATCGACGAAAACGCGCATCCATCGCTTTAATCGCGGCGCGGCTGTGACCCGGCATATCCATCGATGGGATCACTTGAATTTGACGCGCCTCGGCATATTTCACTATGTCGATATAGTCTTGTTTAGTATAGAAACCATTAACGCTCGACTCCGCAAAAGGACCACTGCCCAGTTGCGGTAACAGACAGGTATTTTCAGCAAGATCATGACAACGTTTACTACCGATGTCGGTCAGCTCAGGTAGCCCGTCGATTTCGAGTCGCCAACCTTCATCATCAGCCATGTGTAAATGCAGTTTATTGAGCTTATAAGCCGCCATTTGGTCGAGCAAATCCAGCAACAATTGTTTGCTGTGGAAATTACGAGCCACATCAATGTGCATACCACGGAACGGATAGCGTGGGCTGTCTTCGATGGTCATGGCATTCATTTTCAGCGAATTCACATCCACAAGGCTTGCTAATGATGACAAACCGTAAGAGAAGCCCGCCACATCATTGGCAGCGATCACAATTTCAGTTGGCTGAATATCTAAGCGATAACTGCCCTCATCCCCTTTTTGGCTGGCAAATTTCACCGTAATGCCACTCGCAGATTCAGCCACACCCAGGCGAGCTAAACGTACCACCGCCGCCGCAACTTGACGCTTTTGCTCTGGGTTATCATGCTGATATTCGAGCTTAATACCACCAGCAAGGGATACTGGTGTATCGGTTGAATGGATCTTCACCTTTTGTGGCGTTGGGATAATGGTATCCACAGCCAAGGCGGCATCTTCACTCACGCTTTGATTAGCTTTAAATAATTGCGCGGCATCGGCTGGCGCGAGTTTATCCGTTTCAGTGCGTTGATATTGGGTTTTAAAATTCGTAACCCCTTCAACATACGGACGTGTCTCTAAACCCGTTTCGGCATCTTTACCAACTTGAGTGCTGGCGATAATGACGGGCTCTAATCCTTTTGCTGCGAGGTAATAGTTTGGCATAGCGTCGGTTTCAGCCAATTGCCACGGCTCACCACGGAACGTCAGTTGCTTTTTCTCGCCCTTAACAAATCCCTTAAAAGCGGCCGTTGGCGTAATACGATGTAAATCGCCTTTAACGTGCGTTATCGTCAATTCACCGCTTTCAACCGATTGCACAGGGCGCATTTGGCTTAAATAAATTTCCCAATCTTGGCTGGCTAAATCCATACCAGGGACGAAATCAATTTGAGCGACAAAACAGCGGCCATCGGCTTTATCTTTTAGGCACTTATCGTCTGGCACATTGGTCACAACACGGTAAGTTACGACTAACGAATCCCCGAGTTGTTGTAACTGCGCTTGAGTTAATGCGTCCTGAGCTTGCTGTGTTTGAGCTACAGCCTTATCGGCTGACGCTGCGGAAGGCGTCACAGGCGCCTCGGAACAGGCCGCTAATCCTAAAGCCAGTAAAATGGCGCTTGCTGAAAGTGTTTTATTCATGATTATCCTTATCTAGCTCCAGAAATGGCTATAATCTGAAGGAAGTTACTAACGTCCGCAGTCTTTCCCCTTGGTGAAACAGTCGCTCGCTCGAGTGCGCTAAGTGCTCGCTATCGAGTGAGGCTGAACCTGAGACATTGGCAAGATCATTTAACGTGCGAGAAATCGCTTCGGTGACGCAGGTTTGCTCCTGTGCCGCATGGGAAACTTCGATGTTCATATTACTGATATTTGAGACTAAATCAGTCACTTTAGTAAGCACTAACTTAATTTCTTCTGAGCGGTTAACGCCCTGAGTTGAGAGGGCTTGGCTCGCTTGCATCACAGTGACCGTTTCGGCCACTCGGCTCTGGACCTGCTGGATCATTTTCTGTATTTCACCAGTTGCCTGTTGGGTTCGGCTCGCCAGCGTACGCACTTCGTCGGCAACCACAGCAAAACCGCGCCCTTGTTCACCCGCCCTCGCCGCTTCAATCGCAGCATTAAGCGCCAGTAAGTTGGTTTGTTCGGCAATACTGTTGATGACTACAACGACTTCATCAATCTTTTGCGTTTCTTGCTGTAACTGTGAAACAGACAGTGCCGAGCGGGCTAATTCAGATGCCAGTTTACGAGTAATGTCTAATCCCGAATCGAACTGCCGCTGGCTGTCATCGACCGCTTTATCGGCCTGACTCGCCGCATCCGCGGTGCGTTTCGCATTAATGGCGACTTCATTGGCACTGGCGCTCAGCTGAGTTACAGCCGTCACTGCCGCCTCGGTTTCTTTTAATTGGGTTTGCACACGATCATTGTTGGTTTGCGACAGTGAACCAAGCGCTTTGGCATCGCCCAGTAATTGCCCTGAGGTTTCGTGCACTCTGGAAATCGTGCCGTGAATTTGCTCAACAAAACCATTAAATGCCTTGGCAAGCTGACCAATCTCATCCTGACTCTCAACGGGTAATCTGTGGCATAAATCGCCGTCACCGCTGGCAATTTCTTCCATAGCACGGACCACATTCCCAAGTGGATTAATCACTAAACGTTTAAGAATAATGAAGATAACAAATAAACTGCCACCGAGAATTAACAACGCCTGCAAGAAATAACCTAAGAGTAAATCTGACAACTGAGCGCGAATAGGCAACATAGAAAACTGAATAGCCAATTGGCCCGTTGGGTTACCTTGCTCAGCAAATTGAATTTCACGTTTCACTAGATACTCATCGGCCACTGTTTGAGCCTGTTGACTCTCGGCTAACACTTTACCGCGATGGTCACTCACGACAATATGATAAATCTGCGCAGATTTAAGCATCACAGATAGCACTGCACGGATCTGCTCATAGTCGTAGGTGAAGATGGGCTGCGCCATGGTCACTTGTAAATTGGCGACGGTATTTTCTTCAAACTCAGTTTCACTGGCGGCCAATTTATCGCTCGCCAACCAGTAAGATGCACCGAACAGAACGCTAACAATCATAAAAATTGCTGCCGCTAATCCAATCTGTACTTTTAAGGCTAATGTTTTCATTATTTTGCACCTTGCATACTAAAAAGATCTAACCATAATTCTGTGCGTTCTATTGGTGTTAATGGACTTAAATCAGGTGTATCAAGACGGATAATCACCCGTTGTTCAAACTTAGCCTCACGATACAGTTGCTCAATTTTAAGCTCGCGATTAAACATCTCATCAAAAGAGCCGTCGCTTACCATACTTTCAAGCCCGGCTAAAATGGCCGCAGCAAGTTCGGGGCGCTTAGGGGAAACAAAGAAATAAGCTGGCGAACGATATTGCAGCAGGATATGGCTATCGACCTTAAGTGCGGGATCGGGGTGATTTGCGAGTTCTTCGCCAATTTCCTGGGCGCCGAGGGCAAGATAATCGAAACGCCCGCCTTCTAACATGGGGTATAAATTGGTGTACTGATAGCTAGTGACGACGGGTAATCCATTGGCTTCTAAAATCGTTGCATCGGGCCAATAACGATTTTGCCCCACCTTTAACTGCCTAAAATCCGCCATGGTTTTCACATTAGCAAATCGTGCCTCATCCGATTTACGGATAATCAGCAGCCGATTACCGAGTAACCCTTTAAACAATGGAATGCGCACGGGAAGCACAGTTTCTTCCAATTCCTTTGAGGTCATGCTCCAAAACACGTCGACTGTCCCAGCGAGTGCTTCTTCGACCTTGCGCTTTTGATTCATTTGAGTCGACATTTCTTGCGCTTGATAACCCGAATCCGAGCGCCGCAGTGCTTCATCAAGTAACTTTAGTAACCATTCCTGCTGTATCGCGGTGGTGATTTTTTTTGAAACCTGTGCAGACGATTTAGACACATCAGAATTTGAAGCTAAATGGTTTATAGCTGTGTCGGTAGCAAATACAGCAAAAGAGGAAAATGCCGAAAAAAACGCTAATGCCATTATAAACAGGGGTATGCCAACCGTTCTTCTTGTCATGATGAGTGCGGTGATATGGGCAATGACACTCGTCATGCCAATTGCAATGACACGCATCACAGCCGTTAAATGAATCGCCATAAATTGCAGCCTCTTTTATTATCTGGTTTATACCAGTGAGTTTTATTTATCTATGCCGCTAACGTTCAAGTGCTGAGGTAGGCAATTGAGTAATACCGTAAAACATCCTAAAAAAATGGCTGGGCACTGCTTACAGTACCCAGCCCACGCTAGTTTCTGGGGAGAGACTATCAAAATATCAAAGACAAACGTATCGCCGCCCGACAGCAATACTCCTGCCAAACACATGATAAGGAGACCTCATCCTCTCATGCAGACCTTACAAACAACGCGTCACACAAGCAGATGACAGCGTTGTCATTATTAAAGTACACAAGAAAGAACAGGATTTCTACATTTTTTTGACAATTATTGTTATTTTTTATGAAAATACATAATTAATGCTAATTTTTCATATACTTAAAATGTTTAATTTATTTATTCAAGCTTATATGACAACGCTGTCTTTCATTGATAACATAGCGATAACATGACAAAGATCACGGTAGCTATTGATGAATCCCATTAACACACTTGTGCCCAATAATACCCAGCCTGCTCCGCGCTTAAATCGATATTACCTAAACCTCAGTTTGATATTACTACTCTGTGGAGCTTGGTTATTTTGGGCGAGCCATTTTCATTCGCTATTTGATCTTATCCAAGAATATGGACGCTTCGTTTTTCTAGGAATCACAGGAGCGATATTTGCAAACTCGACAGGAGCTGGCGGTGGCGTCATCTTTATTCCGGTATTTTCGAGCCTCAACTTTAGTGAGTCTCAAAGTGTCTCGACTTCATTTATGATCCAATGCTTTGGCATGACCGCAGGCGCGATTTCATGGTCACTGCATTATAAAAAGCACCACCGAGAAGATGATGCATGGTCTGGTTTTGTAAAAGCATCATTACTTGCTGCCTTCTTTTCTGTCTTAGGTTTCTGGAGTAGCCAATTACTACAACTCAATTCGCCCTCTTCGCTACACACCAGCTTTAGCATTTTCTCGATAGTGCTTGGTATCGCCATCATTATCAGTAGCAAAAGTAGCACACAAATCACTCGCTCTATAATGCCGGTCGATTTTCTTTGGCTCGCTCTCATTGGCTATTTCGGCGGTATTATCACAGCTTGGTTATCGGTAGGTGTCGGTGAATTAGTCGTCATTTATCTCATGATAAAGGGACTATGCGCCAAAATGGCGGTCGCCACTGGCGTTGTTGTTTCTGCGATTACAGTCTGGTCGGCAAGCCCTATCCATATTTTTTCAACAAATAGCCATGCCCTCTTTGAGTTAGTGTTATTCGCAGGCCCTGGCGCCATTATCGGAGGATTACTCGCTCGTAAATTAGCACTCTTTCTCCCAGTAAAAGTATTAAAACTCTTTTTCTCCATTTGGATCATTTTGACGGGTAGCGTCATGTTGGCGAGTTAGAAATTTATAAGTGATTCATATTCATTACTTAAATTTAAAGCTAGCATAAATAAATCGTATAATTTGATGCCACCAATACAGCATGACACCATTCTTTAAATGTTATTTATCCATGACTAAATCAATTAAACTAAGAGAACAAAGGTGTGCATAAATCACAGAGTAAAATCCACATTTTGCAAAATCCAGCATAACGCTTTCGTCTAGTTCATGAATTTTTTGTTCATCAACGGTATAAATACCATTAATATTGGTCTTAGTACCGTCCAGAGCATTTACTGTTAATGTTCTAGGCTGTAATAGCTCATGCTGTATTAAAGTCTTAATAAAATGTTTTGTAATTCCCTGATAGTCAGCCTGAAGACTGGCCAACTCTAGCTGCGTATTGAGATAAGCAGTATTATCGCCATCAGCTGTAAACAAAGAATTTTCACCGTTTTCACACACAGACGAGTTATTTAGATCAATTCCAATAATTATTTTATTATCAATATAACTCGCACCCAAAGGATACAATTGAACTTGAATAGGTAAATAACGAGCAATCCATCTACCATTTATCATCAATTTGTTCGAGTTCTCTTTTAAAGATGTAACTGCTACAGGTAAGAATTCACCTGTTTGAGAGTTTTTGGTAAATATAATAGGAAAGCTCGTTGCTGCTGACATGAACTCTTGAACCTGAAGAGGCAACATGTGCATTTTTTCAAAAACTTTATAGTCAATAATATTTTTCACTTTTAAGTGTCTATGAATAGAATCATTCAAAGGGACATAATGTGTTGTCATCTTTATTTTCCTTGTTAATATTTTCTATATAACTCGTACAATTCTATATAGATTGCAATCCGTAGAGACGGATTTTATCAAGTAGTTCTCTATGATCTGGCAACTCACTTATCATTTTACTTTTTAACAACGTCATCTTAGCCAGATGTTGAACAACGCGTTGATCAACTTCTGCATTGCTATAAGTGGGTCGAGTAGAATACTTCATACCGTAAAGCACATATAAATAATTTTCTCTGTTGAACACTTCAAACTTTGAAGGGAAATCCTCTGCGATTGGAATAAAATCTTGCCACATTTTAAGACGTTGTTTTAAGCCTTCAGGAATAGTTTCATCGGTGCGATTATCACGCCAGAAAGCAGAGTCTGACCTGTCGGATAAACAATAATGTAACTTAGCAAATTCAACGACTCTCTCCCACGCTTGAGAAACTGTTTCATTAAAGCGCTTAGCAAGATAATCAATATCATCTTTATCGGAAGGAAATCGCTCCGCAAGAAAGCGTGCAGAAAAGTCCGTCAGTAGAATAGATGTCGCTTCAATCGGTTCTAAAAATCCCTGTGCTAAGCCTAATGCAACACAATTTTTTACCCAAAACTGCTGACGATAACCAACTTTCATAGCAATTTTTCTATGTGAAAGATCGGCAAGTTGACCACCTAAGTACTGATCAAATGTATCTTCAGCTTCAGCATTACTCATATAATCAGTCGAGTAGACAAAACCAGTTCCACGTCTTTGCGTGAGGGCAATATCCCAAATCCACCCTGCCTGATGAGCCGTTGCAATCGTAAATGGCGGAATTTGATCTAAAGCCTGTGTGGGCACTTGAGCAACTAATGCTGTATTAATGAAGAGTTGGTGTGATTTATCAATAAATGGTACATCAAATCTTTTTGCTAAAAAAATAGATTCAAAACCACTGCAATCAATATAGAAATCAAAAAATAACTCCCCTTTATCTGTCAACAATGAACAAATAGAACCATCTTTCTCTAAAGAAATATCATTTACCGTTGCATAAATATGTTCAACATTAAATCGTTCAATGGCATTTTTAGCTAATAACTTAGC
Source organism: Shewanella sp. NKUCC05_KAH (assembly GCF_019345585.1). Lineage (NCBI taxonomy): Bacteria > Pseudomonadati > Pseudomonadota > Gammaproteobacteria > Alteromonadales > Shewanellaceae > Shewanella > Shewanella sp. NKUCC05_KAH. The sequence continues at coordinate 57,141 of NZ_JAHKQZ010000003.1, read as the reverse complement.
AAACTTTGCGGCATTTAGATGGTAAGCATAACCCATAACGCCACCATACTCCGGAGTTGTTATAAACTTAGGTCCTTTACTTTCCTCACAAACGGCATGCTGTGGCGAGACTAAATCGGCAAAGTGCTCTCTTGGATGAGTTAACCAATATGGTGTCAAATCCTCACCCAATGGACTCGGCATATCAAAAAGGTGATGATAAAAATTATTGTTTCCGTGCTTTGCTCGATCGAGCCAATTTACAAACTTTATTGACTGTTTAAAAGTGACGTCACAAGATTTAATAAAGTCTGACTCACTTATACCAAAGCTTGATAATGATTTACGTATTGAGGGAACAGTCCCCTCACCAACACCAATAATGGGGATATCTAGAGATTCGATGAGCGTAATGGAGAGTTCTGGATTGTTCTTTAAAACCAGTCCTAAATGATTAGCAGCTAACCAACCTGATGTCCCACCACCAACTATCGCTACTTTTCTTATAGTCATAGCATGATCCTACAATTAAGCGTGAACACATTTAGTCATATATTGGATAACCATTAGCCCTTTAATATTATTACTTTTAATTTAACGCAGCTTAGTGCTTAATAAAAAGCCTAGCAATTGCTAGGCTCTTATTAATCTAACTAATTAAATTAGAAGCGCAACGCAACACCGAGTTTATAACGGGCTTCACCATCAAAACTCCATACAGGGTAATTATCTTTAAATTCACTAATAACCCCCTCTGCATCCACTGGAGATACACCTTTTTGTACGCTATCTTCTTCAAGCAAGTTAACCACTTCAAAAGTTAACGACAGATAATCTGTTAGATTATAGCTAGCACTTAAATCTAAGGTGCCATACGCTTGATGTTCACGGTTACCATAGAACCCTGGTAATTCACGCATCATATATTCAGAACGCCAGTTATAAGCTACCCGAGCTGAGAAATCATCCATTTCGTAGTAACCAACTAAGTTTACAGTATGTTTGGATGAGTCAGAGAATACTCCAACACGGTCTGCATAGTTTTCAGCTGGTGATGAAGCGTCTGCAAAGGTGTAGTTAACTGAGTAACCTAAACCACTATCGAATGAATCTTGTAACTGAAGTTCGATACCATCAATTGAGCCACCATTAGCGTTATAATTTTCACTTACAGTCCAACAATCGTAAATACCCGCACCACATGTACTACCACCTGCAGTGATTAGGTTTGGATCTTCAATTCCTATTTGTTGATTCAGTTTTTCTCTTGTAGAGATAAATGAACTTACATCTTTGATAAAGTAAGTTGCTGCAAATAAACCTTCTCCACTGAAGTACCATTCTAAACTGACATCTGCTTGTGAAGCTTTGAAAGGTTGTAAATTTACGCTACCGGTGACTTTCTTCTCGTTACCAGGAGTACCATCGTTGAAGCCAGGTAACTTAGAGGTTGCGAATAAATCGGCATAATTTGGACGTGAAATAACTTGAGCTGCTGAGGCTCTTAAAATTAAATCACTTGCAAGATCGAATGCAATATTTACACTTGGTAAAACATCGTTATAGCTGGCTTTATCAGTACTTAAACCATCAGCATATGTACCTGTTTTGCTGAACGCATAATAATCAGATTCAACATCAGTAGACACATATCTTAAACCGAAGTTACCACGAACGCCTTCACCAGCGAATGTAGCCATAGTATAGAGCGCTAAATTCTTTTCTTGCAGTGTGCCATATCCTGATTTATCGAGAGTAAAACCATCGATAGCAGCATAGGCATCATTAATCATGTTATCAAAAATGGGCTTAGGTAAGGTGAAGCCTGCGCCAGATGACATAGTACCAGAATAATAAGCTGATGCATCTTTTGCTACTATATTAGAGGATTGAGCAGCCTCGGTAGTTTGAGTAACATCATGATCGGCATAACTAATGCCTGATTTAAATGACGTAATAGCACCTAGCTCAACAGGAATAGTAATGTCAAATGTCGCAAAGGACTCTTCATCAGTATTAGGTTGTTTTTTTAGAGCCCAACCCGCTGTTTCTAATTGTCCATTAAAATCAGAAGCATCAAATGCGTTGTTTGCAATGTTAATATCAATGACATCGCCAGTAGCATCATAGATACCCGCGAAATCTTCAGGTTTACCAATAGACTGACCATAGTTTGAAGTTAAATCGGTACCACCTTCAGCTTTGGTCTTACCAATACGACCTTCTAACTTATAAGCATCTGCCTGATATGCAAAATCCAAATCAATTGTGTCAGAAGACATACTCGCTTTACGTGCCCAAGTTTGAGCCCAAGCAAATCCACCTTTACCTGTGTGCTCAACTAATGTACACACGCCTGCAGCATTTTTCTTAAGGCAAGTATTTTCACCCTGCTGAGTAGGAAATAAGAAAATTGAAGTATTAGCATTGTTTGCATCAAGTTGAAGGCTCATCAAATTCAAACCAAACTCAAGATTATCAGTTGGTCTGTATTGGAATGCAGCATTAACAGCGGTACGCTCTCGATCTTGCTGGAATGTGGTCGGAACTATCTCCCCCCAACCAAGTAAAGATTCGATACCATTACGTTGATATTGAGTTTTATCTAAAGAACCTGCGACTAAGAAACCGAACTTTTCATCTTCCGTTTTCCAGCTATAAAGTCCTGAGGTTTGTGGATCTATCTCTTCGGATACAGTGCCGTAATCCCCCTTTGTACTTAAGAATACAGAATTTGCATCTAAATCTAATGGTTTACGGGTTTTAACAATTACAGTACCACCAATACCACCTTCGGCAATATCTGCCTGAGATGATTTGAAAACTTGAATACCGCCCACCATTTCTGGTGGTAATAGACTGTAATTGAAGCTACGGTCAATAGCTTGTTGATCAAACCAACCCGTTGAAGCCACAGAATGACCATTTAGTAGAGTACTGGTTAACTGGCTTGAAGCACCACGAATTGATACTTGTTGGCCTTGACCAAATTGACGATTAACCGCGACACCAGGAATGCGTCCTAAAGACTCACCCACATCTCCATCTGGAAATTTACCAATATCTTCTGCTGTGACCGCATCCACTACAGCATCAGAAAAACGTTTATCGTTAACTGATGCCTTCATTGATGCTCTCATACCGCGAACTTCAATTTTTTCAATATTATCAGGTGCTGCGGTGGTTGCCACGGCGTCTGCAGCAACAGCGCTGATGGATACAGCACTGCCAAGTAGGATAGCAATATTTGTAGCTAGTACAGTTTTCTTAAAGGTTGATGGTCGCATCTCGTTTCCCTTCCATAACTTTATTATCGTTTTAGTATTCATAACCATTCCCTGAGGAATGACAACGCTGTCATGTCTAGTGCAAACATTACACAATAATTAACAGCCTTGCCACAACAAAATAACGATGGAAGCAAAAAAATGTCATAAAGCAGAATACTGAATCAGTATTTTTATTAAAAATCATTATAAAACATGAGCTTTAATATTATGACGTAAATTTACAACTCCAAGCATAATTGTAACAATGATAAATTAACGCCAATTTGTAACAATTCAGGATTGCTAAGCACATCAAAAGCTCGCACTATAAGATGTATAAGTCAGAAAAAACTGATAAAAAATGTAAGCTTGTAAATTGCTGTTAAAGAATTTACGTTCATAGAACAGTTAACCCCTCGCGACCTTAGACAAAGAGTTTTTACATCAATGAAAGTCACTATCAACGACGTAGCTAAATATGCTGGAGTGTCTATCAAGACAGTATCCCGTGTAACCAATAACGAACCTTCAGTGAAGCAGGCCACCGTTGACAAAGTGAACGAGGCGATAAAAGCACTTAACTACCAACCTAATTTAGCGGCAAGAAATCTAGCAGGAACTAAATCCTATGCTATTGGTTTTATTTACGATAACCCAAACGCTTACTATATTATTGATATGCAAAATGGGATCTTGTCAGCCTGTAAAGACAAGGGCTATGAACTTGTCATCCACCCTTGCAATGCCAAATCAGAGACCATATGTGATGAGCTTACAGCACTAGTCAAATATTCTAGGCTCGCAGGATTAGTACTAACACCTCCCTTGTCAGAAGATCCTAAAGTACTCAAAGCACTCACTGAAATTGATGCTAACTATGTGCGCATTATTGCGGGAGAAAAAGACAACGATCAGAATGGATTGACTATTTTAGTCAACGATAAATTCGGTGCAGTTCAAATCACCCAGCATCTGATTGATTTAGGCCACAAGCATATCGCTTTTTTAAGCGGAGATTTACACCATGAATCCACCAAAGAGCGATTACTTGGTTTTAAACAGGCATTAACAATAAATAACCTAAAGCTGAATGAAAACTACATAATTGAAGGGAAGTACTCATTTGAGTCCGGTGTTGATGGCGCTAACAAGCTCATCAAACTAAAAAATCGCCCGACGGCGATTGTTGCTTGTAACGATGAAATTGCCGCTGGTGCACTTTTTGCGGCTCGTTTAGCGGGTTTAGACATACCCGTTGATTTATCAATTGTCGGTTTCGAAGATAGCCCATTCTCACGTCAAACCTGGCCTAAACTTACCACAGTACATCAGCCAAACGCAGAAATAGCTCAGGTTGCTACTGAATTATTAATAGCAAAACGTCGCGAGCAAGATGCAATATATTCTAGAACCTTTACTCCTGAACCTATCATTCGTGACTCGTCGGCAATTCCTAAACAATAAAAAAAGAGAGCATATTTGCTCTCTTTCTATCTCCTAAATCACATAGAAATCAATGTAATTTGAGCTTCGGACGCTGCCACTTCAATAACTTTTGTGCTACTCGATACACAATTGCCGAAAACCAACCATAAAGGCTGGCTAAATGCCTCTGATACAAAGAGATATACATCAATCTTGCTATATGGCCTTCAACAAAGAAAGTGCCAGAACGTAGGTTCCCCATTAAATTGCCTACCGCAGAGAAGCGGCTTAAAGACACTAATGAGCCGTAATCTTTATAAATAAAGGCCTTTTCAGGCTTACCTTGTAATCGATTAACGATATTATCAAACAAGGTATCAGCCATCTGAGCTGCTGCTTGCGCCCTTGGTGGAACAGGCTGGCCAGAACTTTGGATCAATAGAGCGCAATCACCAAGGGCGTAGATATCTTGATGACCTTTCACTCGCATACAATCATCAACTTCTACCTGATTTCGCGGAGTAATGGGCAGTTTTGCAAAATGCTGAAATGCTTTTGGCCCTTTGACACCGGCAGCCCATACTTTTAAGCCTGCTTTAATCACATCACCATCTTGGGTAATGAAACCATCACGAGTCACTTCTTTAACTTGAACACCGATATGTAAACGTATACCAATCTGATCAAGAACAGCTTGAGCCCTAGCGCTTACACGCTCTGGTAATTGAGGAAGGATTTTGGGTGACGCTTCAATCAAATGCACATCAAGATGATGCTTCGCGATATTCAGATAACCGTACTCTTTAACAGACTCAATAACATGATGAAGCTCTGCTGCCAATTCAACACCTGTCGCACCCGCACCGACAATACCAATGCTGACTCTTTCTTGCGTTTCATTTAATTGGAGTAAAGCGTCGAGTAATTTATGATGAAATAAATTGGCATTTTCAAGACTGTCTAAGAAAATACAATGCTCATCAGCACCTAATGTATTGAAACTATTAGAAACTCCACCCAATGCAAGCACTAAAAAATCGTAATTGATTTGTCGCTGCTCTAGGAGCAACTCACCTTCATCATTATAGACTGCGGCTAACTGAATCGATTTAGCATCCGGCTCACACTGCTCTATCTCACCACGAATATAGCGATAACCGTTTTTAAGTCCATGATCGCGATAGAGTAAACCTTCAATAGATTGATCTATCACACCAACAGCGACTTCGTGTAATTTAGGCTTCCATATATGAATAGGACTTTTATCAATTAAGCACACATCGACGACATCACTACCGCCCCATTTACGGCCCAACTTCGATGCAAGCGCTAAACCAGCAGCACCACCACCCACGATCACTATTCTTTTTGTAGCCAAAATGACAACCTCATAAAACTCATTTGCGAGGCTAAGTTATACCATGTTACAGATAAGAGATAACTACATTAGTTGAGTAAAACAGGCTATTTTCCATTAAAGATATTTCAGAAACCTAGCGGTACTATTTAGTTTTTCCACATGCTTAGGCAACAAAAAAGGGCCACTAGGCCCTTTAGAATCGTTCGTAAGCAGTTTATACCGCTTCTTCGTTTTCTTCACCCGTTCGAATACGGATAACACGTTCAACATCAGTGACAAAAATTTTGCCATCACCAATTTTGCCAGTACGGGCCGTTTCAACAATGACATCAATTGCTTGGTCGAGCAGATCGTCTTGGATCACTAACTCTATTTTTACTTTTGGCAGAAAATCCACCATGTATTCAGCACCACGATACAGCTCTGTATGCCCTTTCTGACGACCAAAGCCCTTAACCTCCAGTACCGTCATCCCAGTGATACCAATTTCTGCAAGTGATTCGCGCACATCATCTAACTTAAATGGCTTAATAATGGCTTCAACTTTTTTCATTAAAAATTCCTCATCCCTTGCAATAACATAAACAAACAGAATAACACTAGCTTACACGGGGTTACGTCAATATTGAAGTGAATGTAGTGCTTTACTCATAAAACACAGTTTCTATAAAATCGCTTTTAGCACATAAAAGTCTAAAAAAAGTACTATGAATATTGCCTCAGATTTTATACTTACATTCTAACCAGCACTAACTCGCTCGCGGGATGCAAGCGTAAAATAACAAGGATCTGTTATGAACTTCCATCGAAAAGGCTTTAGCCTGATAGAACTTATCACTACGATATCGATTTCAACAATCTTGTTAACAGTTGGAGCTCCTTCCTTTACCGAGCTCAGCGATCAGATAAGAGCTGATACCAATATTAAAACTATCCAGCAGACACTTCAATTTGCGCGAAATACAGCTGTTAGTTATGGTTATAGGGTCACAGCATGCCCACTCGTAAATGGAAAATGCACTCAAGATTGGCAAAAGGGATTAACAATTTTCATTGATACAGGTGTAGTCGAAAGCTTCGATGCTAACGATAAAATTATTAAGGTCATTGATGAATTCGATTCGAAAGATTTTTTAACATACAATAAAAGTTCGATAAAATTTCAACCTGATGGGTTAGCTTCTGGAAGTAATGGTACTTTCAAGTATTGCCCACGAACAATTGATAGCAAAAACTCCCGTGCAATCGTTGTTAATCAGGCGGGTAGAGTTCGCCTTTCTACCGCAAAAAATATCAATTGCGATTAAATTTAAATATATACTCCCTATTTAAATTTAATTATATAAAAGCAAGAAAATCAATTTATTGGGTATATTGAAAATATAGAATAGATACTGACCATTAGAGTCTCCTCGCATATACTTAGCTAAGTTTTAACGAGGATAGCTACATGTTAATTATTTCAAGAGGATTTACCTTAGTCGAACTGATGGTCACAATTGCCGTAGCAGCAATCCTACTAGCCATAGGGGTTCCATCACTTACGTCGCTATACGAAGGGACACGCAGCGCTAATGAAATACGAAAAATTAGTGATATGTTTGCTTTTGCAAGAAACCAAGCTGTCAACTATGGCGCAACAGTAACAGTCTGCCCATACGCGGCATCACCATGCGGTACAGACTGGAATAAGGGGTTCAGTGTATATATTGACAATGGAGGTGCCAAGAATGTATTGAAAGTGATCGATAGTTTCAATACACACGATGTAATTTCCCTATCAGGGCCCGCCGATAAAAAAATTGATTTTACACCCGATGGTTTAGTCTCAGTTGAAACATCAATTATCTATTGTTCAAATGGGCAAAGTGACAATTCTAAAAGCATCAACATTAGCACTTCAGGTTTAATAAAAGAGGGCGCAGATGGGAAAAGCTGCACATAAACTATGGGAGACTAAATCTACCGTTCACTACCCTAAAATAATATTATCCTTAAATCGTTCGTTGTTAACATTTAAAAATACATGCAGATGTTTATCTAGGTGTTAACTTATCCAAAACTTGCGCCTTAGTATTAGTAAATTCAGCGTTTAATGCGACACACTCCTCAACACTATAGATGTAATATTTCGATCCATCATTTGATTGGCGAGTAGTACCAACAAGGCTAGCCATTCTCACATTCATTTCACTACTCTTCCAATGATAGAAGGCAATCTCAGCACTTTTCTTTGATGCAATGTAGCATTTGAAGTCTTGTTCGCTGACTGTTGCTCCAGAGTCAGCCCAAACTAAGCTTGGTAAGAAAGCCACCGTTATAAAGAGGTTTATTAATTTCATTTCCAACACTCCGCACTCGGACCTTTTGCCCCAGTATCTGATATTGTTAAAGAAGAGCACGAGGCATCACGGCTAGCCTGAACCCCTTGAGCAACTGCCTTAATCGTAAAGCTTGATTCACCACTTGATGATACAGAGTAATGTTTATGCTCAGTGATATAAGGGTTTGCCCCTACAAGTTTTGTTAAATCAGTAGCATATTTTTTATTATCGAGATAATACTGTTCCTGCAAGTTTGCTATACGCATCAAAGCAGCTAACCCTTCTGATCTTGCACTCTGAGCAATGTATTGCGTATAAGAAGGGTATGCAATCGATGCCAAAATACCAATGATCACGACGGCGATCATCACCTCTATCAGGGTAAAACCTTTAAGTTGAACCTTCATAAATTAATAACTCATTCATTTATATGATAATAAATTTTATTAACACCTAACCCAGAAGCAACGTTGATTGTACCTGTATAATCCCCATTTTCATTTTTCTCACCTTTACCAACTCCAATAATATAGATATAGGGATCTTTACCGGATTCAGGTGCAGGAATAACAATCTGCGGTGTATCCGGTACACGTTCACCCAGTTCATAATATAATTGAGAAAAGGATCTCGTTCCTTTGTGCAAATCGAACGGATATAACTTGCCAGAACCAGACACTAAACACACGTTATCGGCAACCGAGTCAGCAGGGGGAGAATAAGAAGTGAAATAAACTTTGCCTTGGACAATCAAGGCAGCTGTTAAACTCTTTTCACCTAGACCACTAAAATCATAGAACCAGCCGAGTTTTTTACCGAAACTTATGTTGTCGGCTTCAGACGCAGGTGCAGTAGAAGTCACATCATAGAGATCATTGATTGTGATCGCCTCGGGAACATCACCGCCAGTAAAACTCTTAGTCACCACATTACGATCTTGCAATGTAAAAAACATATCATTGATATCAGTAGATGATGGGTGGGGTCGCGTTCCACTTCCAATCACCACCGCATCATAGGGAACATTTTGATAAGTTTTAGTCGTAGTAGTACCACTCTCTGTTGTCACCTTAACTTCGGATAAATTAGTAAACATCGTTTGTGCTACAACAGGTTCTGCATAAAAACGGCGATTATTACTATCAGTACCACCTAAAGAAGCCAATTTAAATGCACTCCAACTCGACTTACTTGCACTTGGAAGATCAATACGCCAGACATTTGCACCGACATCGGAGGCATAAATCCTATCTGTATACCCATCATTATTACTATCAAGTACGGCGACTGAGTTTGGAATGCTATCCTGAATTCCCGAAAGTGCTGTTGCACCCGATGCAGAGCCACCAAATGAATGAATCAAAGTTCCCTTCTCTGCATCGACAATATAAACCGCACGACCTACCGGAGAAGATGAAGGAGTTGCATCAAAACTAACATCGTAGCCACCACCAAAAATGAGTACAGGCTTTTCATAACCAACGATTTTCGTCACTATAGGCTCAGACCATGTTTGTCCAAGATCAGAAAAACCATCTGTTGATGGATTAATAGTCCACATTAGAGAAGGGCTATCAGGGTTTGTCACATTGAGGGCATAATAAGACGAGCCACCCCGACGCATCCCCATATAAACCCATGCTTTAATCACTTTACCCTCAGCATCAGTTTCTGTGTAAGCAACTGGAGAAGAATCCATTCCGTATACTGTGTGTACACCTGAAGGATCATTACTTCTCAGTTCTGTTAAATTAGGCAATAACTCATAGGGAATAAAGCCCCAAGTCTCTGATACAGATTCGCCCGCATCTTTAAACATATGCACAACACCTTGATTAGTGCCAAGCATGATACGAATATCAGTCGCGTTTTTTGTGCCGAAATTGAGTGCAAGTGGCTTAGAATGAAGAGGATCCCCCATAACATCATTACGTTTATCTGTCGTACTACCATCTTTATTATCGTCGTCGACATCTATCCCATTAAGCCAATTTAACGTATTAGCAAGCTCATCTACGCTAGTTCTCATATAGCTAGCTAGCGCAGCATCACCGCCTGCTGCAGTTTGTGCATTAGCAAGTGTTAAGGGCGTTAAACTGGAGGACCCATTTAAGTTACTTACAATACTCCTAACTTCTTGCTTTCTGATTTGTGCCGCGACTCCGCCGACTTCAACTTTATTCCCATCCTTTTGCGCAACACAATCCGACCATATAGTACAGGCACCATCTTTAATATTACCGTTATCTGCTATAGCTGCATTCCCTTTACTATCAACCAATGTTCCATCTGCGGTTACTTTTAATTTTTTTAAATTACCGCTCCAACGAGGTCCTTTGCCTGGGAGAAACATAGCGTAATAAGCGGCATCAAATGTCTGAGTCCTATCAAAATTATTACTAGCAATACTTGGAGATGTAAAACTTGAATCAATATTCAAAATATTTGATAACGCATCATTAAGTGCATTCTGTAGTTCAAGACTGTTTTGAGCAGCAAAATATAAACCACCACCTCTTTTAGCCGTCTCAGCAAGTAAAGGTGCGGCATCTTCTGCACCTTTACTAAAACCAATAGTATAAGTACGAACATTCTGCATTTGTTCAGTATTTGAACTGTCCAACTTGTTAATTAAGTCGTTATTAAACATATAACTAGCTAATGCGGGCAAATAGCTTGCTGTATCTAGATTTTTAGAAAATGAAGAGTAATCCCCTTCTTTACTTCCTGTGGCAGTTAAACTAATAACGTCATTATTCGCATTTTTATCAACTGTTGGAGAGCCATCAGTGACATAGATAACATAAGCAATATCCGTACATACTTTAAATGGACTTGCGTAGTTACCACTCTTCTCCACTAAGCTGTCATACGGTGGTTTATTTCCAACATAAGAGCCATAATCTGTATCACTATGACCATATTTAACGCCCTTACCGGCAAAATAACGGTAAGCTTCATACATAGTCTCACATAGTGGTGTATTTGTTTTTGCCAGCAAATTATCAATAGTAGTTAATAAACTCGCACGCGTACTATCCGTCATCTGAGTAATGCCAGATACAATTCGACCACCGTCTCGATTACCTTCATTTGGATAATTATAATTAAATACAGCAAGTCCAAAATCCACTGTTGGAGTTGAACTAATAATATTAGAAATCGCTTTCTTCGCAATTTCTAGTCTTGAAACTTTTACCGTTGGTAATTTTCCCGCTTTAGATAATCCGTACCATCTTAGGTAATTATCAGTGTACAAGGTAATAGGTTGTCCAACACCAAAGTCAGTATTATTGGCTGCGGCTAAAGCATTGGTCCAAGTTGTTCCTGGTAGTGAAGAAGTAAAATATGGATATGCTTTCTTTTTACTACCTGACCCCGTTGTTACCCCATTAGCAGGAAATCCATTAGGATATGATGATGAATTACTCGGATTTATTTGAGAAATATCTTCCCAACAATCAATTACTTTTATTGCAGTACCATTTGTTTCAGGTAGTTCTTTCCAAACGCCAGTAGTACCACTTGATGTGAACTCTCTTATATACCCAGTAAAACGACCAAACTCTGCTAATGCAGCTTTGCTTTGACTACATCCATTTAAACTAGCTTTAAAATTACGCTTATCAGAGCTAGTATCAGGGGTGGGTAATCCCCCACCGCCAACAGCATAATAAATAAGAGTATCACTATACCCAGAACCACTTACGGCTGGGTAGTCATAGTTAGGGTCATAATCTACAACCTGAGTAATTTCTTCAGTTGACATACTTCCTGAGTTATCAAATATAACGAGCACTTTAGGTCTTGCGCCCGTTCGAGTTGTTGATTCTTTTACATATAACTCAGTATCGTCACCAAAGGAGAAAGCCGACACAAAAGTCAGCGCAAGTAGTATAGAACAAGCCAGCTTTTTAATAATCATATCTAACTCCCAGTTAAAACTTCTTGCTCCACACCTGCGACAACAGTGAGTTGGCCCAGTTTATCTCTACCAAATTCTGCTGTACTACTAATCTCAACACGCCGACAGCTAATTAAATTACCACTATTTGGCCTTGTACTTCGCTGGCATCCAACATCTTTTGCACTAATGACAACATTACCTGCAGCATCAACTTCATAAGGAATTGGCGTTAACGTTTGGTTAGAACCAAATTCAACCACTGATGAAATCTCAGATAGTTTGGCTAAGCTAGCACCTTTATTGGCTTCGATTGCCGCCTCTAAGCCACCATCAGCAACAGACTTAGCCTCTATACGTTCTGATCCTGCTCCAGACATACGCATAGATTGGGTCGAATTAACAGCCAAAGCGACACCAATAATAGTCATAAGCAACAATATGATAAGTGCAAAAAATAATACAATTCCTTTTTGCTTTTTCATCTTACCAACCTTCTAATTTCTAATTAACACTGGATTAGCAAGCACCATAGTCGTCGAAACTATCTTGCGTCGATAATGATCATTCAAATTTTTAATTTCCTTATCGCCCAGAGTATAAGTAGTTTCATTGGTGTAACTTTTATCTTCATCAATAGCGCGAACCAACAAGAAAACCCTTAAGGCAACAAGTCTTTGAAATAATTCGTTGTCCCACATTAATGTGGTTACATTTTCTGCTGGCATAAAACTATCGGCGGTATCATCTCCATTACTATCAAAACCATAAAGAATACGCATATTCTCAATGCCTTCAACTAACTGCTCTTCGTTATTCATGCCATTATTCTTGGTTAATGTTTTTCGGCGTAGAACAGGTACAGAACCATCATTTTTAATAAAATAAATATGATGCTGATATTCCCAAAAACGAGCATTTTCGAGTACTGGATTGGGAGGATTACCGCCTTTAAACATCACAGCTTCACTCGAAGTTGCAGCCATATAAAAACGCTCGCCATTGGGATTAGTCACTGGTGGGCCAACTAATCTTTTAATTTGAATGACATCCGTATTCTGATTCACACCTGATAAGCAACTTAATGTATCCCCACTCTCGCCCTCTTCATATCCCCATAGACGCCTAAAGTGTGCAGGTTCAGCATTAGGTAAAGTACCGTTATTTACGCCTGCACCAATACAATCATTTGCAACACCATCCCTCAAGGTCATATTGGTTCCAAGTACAAAATCAGTTCCCGTTATGTCCCCCATAAAACCCAATTGGCTGATATCTCTTTCCATTAGTGACAAAGCAATTCGTCCATTTTCTTGCAATTGGTTAAACTGGCTCGTTGTGATCACATTGGAAGAAGACATACTAAACATGCCAAAAAGCCCAAGAGTGAGAAATAAGCCAATGACCATAGAGACCATTAGCTCAACCAGCGACATCCCTTTCTCACAGTTTTTTAAATTATCCATACATAGTTAACCTAAATAATCATTGTCGAAAGAATAAAAAGCCGCCTACGCGTACCAATATCTTCTCCACATTCACTCCCAGAATAACTTGTACCCGCGCCCTCTCGGATCCCTCTCCACGCAATTGCGACCGTTACAGTTGAACCATCTACATTAATGCAAGCTGTTGGAGAGTCTAACCCACCAACATTCTGGCTATCCATAACTTCGGCAGCCCCCATAAAACTCTGTTCCCACTGGTAAAGATCCCAAGCTTCAGTCTCTTCTGGAGTACATATACTCACTACGCCAACAGCAACGTCACAAACATTGCCTGGTTTATTAAGAGAGCCAGTATACTCACCAGCGTAATTACCCAGCTGCGCTCTATTCAGCTTCATTCGATTAATTATGTCGTTTGCATAATAGGAGGCTTGAGTTTGCTGAAAGGATTCAAAGCTGCCACGCTTTGCAACAATATGCAGATTAAAAATGCCAATTAAGCCAATGACTAAGATCACTAACGCAACAAGCACTTCAATTAATGAGAAGCCCCGTTGAAATTCCCTTTGTGTCAACCTTTCGATTTTAGTCATATTTTTGACAAGCTTTTCAGCTATTTACCTTTAAAAATCTTAGTATTACGATAAAAATTACCAACAGTTAATAATAGATGAGTAAAATGTAAGTAGCCAGTAACATTAGCACATAAGCATTGACATCATTATGCTTTGAATGAATTTGAGACAATAAAAAAGAGGCTTATAGCCTCTTTTTTATTGACGATTAAACAGTACACAGATTTAACGTAATTCGGCTGGCACAGCAAAAACAGTGTCTTCTTTACGCCCTTCAACTTCAGTCACAACACTAGGGGCAAGCTTAGCGATTGCTTGAACAACTTGTTGGACTAAGACCTCGGGGGCTGAAGCTCCTGCGGTGACGGCTACACGTGTAACATTATCAAACCAACTAGACTCAACGTCATCTGCAGTATCCACCAGATAAGACTGGGTTCCTGTTTTCAATGCTAGCTCGCGTAAACGATTAGAGTTAGAGCTGTTCTTTGAGCCAACAACAATCAACAAATCAACGTCTGCAGATAAATTGCGTACCGCATCTTGACGATTCTGCGTTGCATAACAAATATCGTCTTTTCGCGGACCTTCTATAGAGGGAAACCTTTTCTGTAACGCAACAATAATGTCCAAAGTATCATCTACAGACAAAGTAGTTTGTGTCACGAAGCAGAGATTATTGGGATCGCGAACTTCCAAGGCTTCAACATCTGCAGGCGATTCAATCAGATAAACGCCACCATTAGGATTATCGTATTGCCCCATAGTACCCTCGACTTCAGGGTGCCCTTCATGGCCAATCAGGATGCACTCAATACCTTTGCGGCTGGCACGCGTCACCTGAAGATGTACTTTAGTTACTAAGGGACACGTCGCATCAAAGACTCTCAGCCCTCGCGCCTTAGCCTCTTGTCTCACCGCTTGAGATACACCATGGGCACTGAAGATAACAATGTTGTTATCCGGCACTTGATCTAACTCTTCGACAAAAACCGCACCGCGATCCTTCAGATTCTGCACGACATAGCGGTTATGCACGACTTCATGGCGAACATAGATAGGAGGCGAAAATAATTCCAACGCCCGTTCAACAATACTGATAGCACGATCAACACCCGCACAAAAACCGCGCGGGTTAGCGAGCATAATATTTAAACTTGGGCTAGTAGGATCGAGTTTCATCTTAAAATACCTTTACTACGTCCAGTTCAAAAGTGATCTTGTGTCCTGCCAGAGGATGATTAAGATCGACTGTGATGGAATCACCCGCAACATCACGGACAATACCTGGGATCTCACTACCACCAGGGCCAGCAAAACTCACAATCACGCCAGCCTCTAAACTCATGTCAGCCGGAAAACGGCTTCGATCTAGATAATGGATAGCATCAGGATTGGATTCGCCAAAGGCATCAATCGCTTCAAGCGTGAAACTGTGCTTATCACCTTCAGCAAGCGTCACCAGCTGCGCCTCAAATGCAGGACTTAAAGTACCATCACCCACATTTAATCGAGCCGGTTTACCCGAGGCTTTAGTGCTATCGGCAGTCGAGCCATCAGCAAGCACAATGTTCATGTGGCATAATAATGAACGTGTCACAGTCACTTTTTAACCCCTTCAGCGCTATCAGCTTCAGACTTTCCGCTGACAAATGCATCCCAAATAATCAGCACTGCACCGACGCAAATGGCAGCGTCGGCAATATTGAATGCTGGATAATGGCTCTTATTCCAGAAAAAATCGATAAAATCAACCACGAAACCATGCATCAATCGATCGACTAAATTACCTAAAGCACCACCAATCACTAAGGTGTAAGCTAGATTCAGTTTCCACAAAGAAGACGATTGCTTACGCAACCACACAGTCAATAACGTACTGAATCCAATCGCAACAATCGTAAACAGCCAGCGCTGCCAACCTCCGGCTTCACTTAAAAAACTAAAAGCTGCACCATAGTTACGTACATAAGTGAAGTTAAAGAAGGGCAATAATTTCACTGATTCATACAAATCAAAATTGGCTAAGACCCATTGCTTAGATAGCTGATCGGCTAAAAACACCAATACAGCTACCCAATACCAACGTAAGCCACTGTCTTTCCAAGTTAATGGCATACAGATCCTTTACGCAAACTGACGAACTTCGCCGTCACCTTCAATATTGGTTACGCAGCGAGTACAAAGTGTTGGGTGAGCCTCAATAGTGCCAACCTCTTCTCTGTGGTGCCAACAACGCTCACACTTCTCGGCAGTGCTTGAAGCAACCACTAATTTCAATGATGCCAACTCAGTCTCAACCGCTTCCAATGTCGCATCGGCTAAAGGCAATACTTTGGCTTCAGAGGTCAACAACACAAATCTCAGCTCATCGCCGATATGGGTTAATTGCTCAGTCAAGGTAGCATCCGCAAACAAGGTCACTTCAGCTTCTAATGAGCCACCGATACGTTTGTCGCGGCGAGCTTGTTCAATCACTTTGTTGACTTCATTACGCACGGTTAGCAACTGCTGCCAATAGTCATCGCTCAAATCAGTCGCTAAGGTGACTGATTTCAAGCCTTGATACCATTCTTGGGTAAAGACATAAGCATCACGCTCGCCAGGCAGTAATTGCCATACTTCGTCAGCAGTGAAGCTTAGAATTGGCGCAATCCAACGCACCATGGCCTCAGAGATCAGATACAGCGCCGATTGACAACTACGGCGCGCATGGCCTTCTTGCTTAGCCGTATATTGGCGATCTTTAATGATATCCAAATAGAAACTGCCTAACTCAACCGAGCAGAACTGCATCAGTTTTTGAGTCACTATATGGAAGTTATATTGATCATAGGCTTCGATGATTTCCTGTTGCAGCGCAGCGGCACGGCGAACAACCCAACGATCTAACGCCACCATATCTTCAACGGCCACTAAATCCTTAGCGGGCTCGAAACCGTTTAAGTTGGCTAATAAGAAACGCGCAGTGTTGCGAATACGACGATAGGCATCGGCACTGCGATTTAAGATTTCGTCTGAAACCGTCATCTCACCGCTGTAATCTGTTGCCGCAACCCATAAACGCAGAATGTCGGCGCCTAATTTGTTGGTTACCGTTTGTGGTGCAATCACGTTACCAATAGATTTTGACATCTTACGGCCTTTACCATCGACGGTAAAACCGTGGGTAAGCACTTGCTTATACGGTGCTTTGCCATTCATTGCGGTTGAAATCATCAAAGATGACATAAACCAACCGCGATGTTGATCGCTACCTTCAAGATACAAGTCAACCCCGTGTCCGTGGAATTCAGGACGTGCGGCTACCACTGATGAGAAGGTTGAGCCAGAGTCATACCAAACGTCCAAAGTATCAGTGACTTTACGGTATTGTTCCGCTTCATCACCCAGCAATTCTGCGGCATCAAGATCCCACCAAGCTTGGATACCCTGCTGTTCGATACGATTCGCCACGCGTTCCATCAGCGACACGCTATCAGGGTGTAACTCTTCGGTTTCTCGGTTCACAAACAGCGTGATAGGCACACCCCAAGTACGTTGGCGTGAGATACACCAGTCAGGGCGGTTTTCAACCATTTTTTCGATACGACTTTGGCCCCAATCAGGGATCCATTGAGTCTGCTCGATTTCTTTCAATGCTTGCGTACGCAGGCCATGGTTATCCATAGAGATGAACCACTGCGGCGTCGCACGGAATATAATTGGTGTTTTGTGGCGCCAGCAATGTGGGTAGCTGTGACGGTAAGCCACGTGATTCAGCAAGGCACCTTTTTCTCTCAGCAAAGCTACGACGTTATCGTTAGCTTTAAAAACATGTTGCCCAGCAAAATACTCAGTATCAGGCTTGTATACACCGTTGTCGCCAACAGGATTTGCCACTTCTAAACCATATTTTTGACCAACAATAAAGTCGTCTTGACCATGACCAGGGGCAGTATGAACGATACCAGTACCCGCATCCGTCGTGACGTGATCGCCTAAAATTGCCGGAACATCAAAATCTAAGAACGGGTGATTAAAGCGGACAAGCTCAAACGCTGCGCCTTTGGCAGAGCCAAGCACGGTATGGCTTTCGATGTTATAGCGAGTCAGGCAAGACTCAACTAATACTTCAGCTAAAATAAGTGCTTGCGTAACACCGTCTTTTTCGAATTCAACTAAGCTGTAATCTAACTCAGAGCTTAAAGACAAGGCGCGGTTCGCTGGTAGCGTCCATGGCGTGGTCGTCCAAATCACCATAGAGACAGGATGTGAGTAATCGCTTACCCCAAACTTAGCCGCAACAGCTTTGCTATCGGCAGCCACAAACGCCACATCAATAGCAGGTGATGTTTTGTCTTCGTATTCCACTTCAGCTTCAGCTAAGGCAGAACCGCAATCAGTACACCAATGCACAGGTTTGACGCCTTTATGTAAGTGA
The DNA here is from genome assembly GCF_019345585.1 of Shewanella sp. NKUCC05_KAH. Taxonomy (NCBI): domain Bacteria; kingdom Pseudomonadati; phylum Pseudomonadota; class Gammaproteobacteria; order Alteromonadales; family Shewanellaceae; genus Shewanella; species Shewanella sp. NKUCC05_KAH. The sequence continues at coordinate 38,434 of NZ_JAHKQZ010000003.1, read as the reverse complement.
CCACTCTCAATCACTTTCGATAAAGAACGAACGATATTAGCTTCCGTTGAAAAATCCATCGTTAAGTACGGATTTTGCCAATCACCCAGCACACCTAAACGGATAAAGTCTTCACGTTGACCGTTAACTTGCTCTGCAGCGTATTTACGGCATTCTTCACGGAATTCTGCCGCAGAGATTTTTTGACCTGGCTTACCCACTTTTTGCTCAACTTTCAGCTCAATAGGCAAACCATGACAATCCCAACCTGGTACATAAGGTGCGTCAAAACCAGACATAGTTTTTGACTTAACAATAATGTCCTTGAGGATTTTATTAACTGAGTGACCAATATGAATACTGCCATTCGCATACGGTGGGCCGTCATGCAAAATGAAGGGAGTACGGCCAATTCGGCTATCACGGATCTGTTGATACAAACCGTCTTTTGTCCAGCGCTCTAACATCTCTGGCTCGCGATTTGCCAAATTACCACGCATCGGAAACTCTGTTTCCGGCAAATTCAAAGTAAATTTATAGTCGCTCATTGATCCTATACCGTTAATTAAACTGATAAATTTCAGCCTGCATCATTACCAAATAAAGCTCTGGCTTCATTTGCATCATTTAAAATCTGTTTTTTTAGCGCATCCAATGAGTCAAAAGGTTGCTCATCTCGGAGTTTAGCCACCAACTCGACTTCAACATGTTTGCCGTAAATGTCACCTTCAAAATCAAAAAGATGCACCTCAAGCTGACACACTTGACCGTTCACTGTCGGGCGAAACCCAATATTGGCTACACCCTCATAAATATCGCTGTTATCCCAATAACATTTAACCGCAAACACACCGCGTACCGGCACAACATTGCGCTTTAAGGCGATATTCGCGGTGGGGAAACCAATTGTGCGGCCAATTTTTTGACCATGCGCTACACGACCACTCAAGGTAAAAGGGTGTCCTAATAGGCGTCTAGCCTGTTCAAGATTGCCCTTCGCCAATTGTTCACGCACAGCAGTCGAGCTCACTCTTTGCGAGCCCAACATAAAACTTTGAGTGCTGACTACAGTAAATCCATATTGGATACCCGCCTGCACTAGCATTTCAAAATTGCCTTTACGGCCTTGACCAAAACAAAAATCATCACCGACGACGAGGTATTTAACACCCAGTTTGCGGACCAACAATTCTTCAATAAAATGCTCTGCAGGTTGATTAGCAAAAGTGCGATTAAAGTTAACACACACTAACCGCTCAACCCCGAGTTCATCGAGTAAAATGACTTTATCACGTAATAAACTTAAACGAGCCGGCGCGTTGTCACCGCTAAACAATTCTTGCGGCTGAGGCTCAAACGTCATTAATGTCGATGGCAGCGATAACTGCTTCGCCTTCTGCACTAAGTTCGCAATCACTTGTGCATGACCACGATGGACGCCGTCAAAATTACCTATAGTCAATACACACCCGTGGTGGGATGACAAAATGTTATGTATACCGCGAATTAATTCCATAACGTTAGACAACTGCCAAGCGCAAATCGGCTGATTATATAACAGCTAGCGATGAGAATCAGCAATCAAGCTCCTCGTTTAATTGACCAAGGACGAATTCCGAGCAAAAGCAGGCACAATAAGTAACTGACTGCCCCAACTAAAATTAAGCCTATCAAGGCTTTCGCACGATCGAACAAATGCCAATCTAACCAAATTTGTTGTGAAGGCAAAAAGTAATACAAGACTACCACCATCAAGGCTGTAGAGACCACGGCTTTAGCAAAAAACACCATAGTCGGCCTAGAAACACGATAAACGCCAGCTAAATGCAAACCTCTGTATAGTAATGTGGCGTTAAGCAATGCTGACATCGAAGTCGCAATCGCCAGTCCAACATACCCAAAAGGAATAGCAAACAGCAAGTTAAAGCCCATGTTTGTGATCATGGCAATAATGCCATAACGCACAGGTGTTTTGGTATCTTGACGAGAGTAATAGCCAGGAGCAAGCACCTTAATCAGCATAAAGCTAAGTAAACCACTGCCATAAGCCATCAAACTATAGGAAGCCATTTCAACATCATGCAATGAAAAAGCGCCGCGCATAAATAATACCATCAACATGGGCTTTGCGAGCACGATCAACCCCATCATAGCCGGTAGACCTAGCAGTAGAATCGCTTTAATCCCCCAATCCATCGTCTTGCCAAAGCCCGCACCTTCGTCATTCACATGGTTTCGTGACAGCGCAGGTAAAATCACAGTAGCAATCGCGATCCCAAACAATCCTAAGGGAAATTCGAGTAAACGGTCGGCATAATAGAGCCAACTTATTGAACCCGTCATCAAAAAACTGGCGATAAATGTATCAAATAGCAGGTTAATCTGTGAGACAGACACGCCAAACAATGCTGGGATCATCAAAGTTCTGATTTTCACCACACCCGGGTGATGCCAGCCCCAAGAAGGCTTGACGAGCGCATTTTCACGCAACAAAAAGGGAATTTGAAATAGGAACTGAATCAAACCACCACAAAAAACGCCCCAAGCCAAGGTAACCTCAGGCTGGGTCGATGTAGGCGCATAGAAAATAGCCGCCGCAATAATTGCCACATTGAGAAAAACGGGTGTAAAAGCCGATACCGCAAAACGGCCTCGGGTATTTAAAATTGAGCCCGCTAATGCCGTAAATGTGATAAACCACAGATAAGGAAAAGTAATTTTAAGCACAACGGTAGCAAGTTCAAATTTAGCACCATCTGGCTCGTTGTTAAGCCAAGCGATAAACCAACCACCACCGAATAAAGCTGACAACACAGGTGATGCAACCACCCCCAAAAGGGTCACTATTGTCACTAACAAACCTAATGTGCCCGCAACTTTACTCAATAAATCACGAGTCTCTTCTGCGGTATGTTTCTCTTGGTACTCAGTTAAAACAGGTACAAACGCCTGTGCAAAAGCCCCTTCAGCAAACAAACGGCGTAAAAAATTAGGAATTTTATTTGCAAAGAAAAACACATCAGCACTTGTCCCTGCGCCCATCAAATTAGCAACAACCACATCCCTAACTAGACCTAAAACTCGGGATATCAATGTCATAGCACTAACAATCAGGCCAGATTTTAATAATTTTCTACTCAAACGTCCCCCAGACCCATATCGAATTGATTAGGTGATACATCTCAAAAAATCGATTCAGGCTCTGTCACACTGCGGTAATAGCTGCTAGAATTGCGCCACATATTACACGAGTTGGGTCGAAGATAGCCAAGGCAGGTTGGATTAATTTATCTTTATGATGAATATTCAATCATAGTCATTGACAAAGTGACTAAATGCAGGCATATTCCTCGGCCTTTAAAAGTATCAAATCCAGTTTTTAGGAGTTGCACCTTGGCTAATAGCAAGTCTGCAAAGAAGCGCGCGCTTCAATCTGAAAAGCGTCGTCAGCATAACGCCAGCCGTCGCTCAATGTTACGTACATACGTTAAAAAAGTAATCGCTGCAATTAAAGCAGGCGATCACAAAACAGCAACAGAAGCTTTTGCTGTTGCACAACCAATCGTTGACCGTATGGCGACTAAAGGTCTTATTCACAAGAATAAAGCCGCTCGTCAAAAGGCACGTTTGAACGCTAAGATCAAAGCAATAGCTGCTTAATCTATAAAATAGCACATGAAAAAAACCGGCAATTGCCGGTTTTTTTATATCTGAAAAACACTATTAATGACAATAAATGTTGTTCAATAAGTGAATCATCTCCCGTACTTCATCACTCTTGAGTGAATAAAATACCGTTTGCGCTTCTTTGCGTGTGGTTACTAAATTATCTTTGCGTAACCAAGCAAGGTGTTGTGATAGTGCCGATTGACTTAAGCCTAATTTTTTATTCATTTCGCCAACGCACATTTCTCCTTCATTCAATAAATAACAAAGAATAAATAAACGGCGTTCGTTCGCGAGTGCCTTTAATAGCACTACGGCATGATCGGCTCGCTCCTGCATTAATTCAATATTCATTACGCACTTTCTCTCCTAAAACTAACCCCTGCGCTAATATAGCGTCGCCTTACGGATATAGTCGGGACATAAAGCACACTTTTTGCTAGATTGTTTTTAAAAATGGGACATGCTTAATAAAAATAAAGGAAATCTAATGAAGCCCTATCAAACTACACTTCTCTCGAGTCTTTTAATCGGGAGTTTAAGTGCGTGCCAAACTCAAGTAGAAACTGCCCCTAGTGAAGTCATTCAATTACAACAGGCAGCATTATCTTCGCAATTAAGCTATGACTTAGTCGAATCACTCACGGTTGAAGTGGGTCCAAGACTTGCAGGTAGTCCAAAGGATATCCTCGCCGTTAACTGGGCGATAAATAAACTGACCAGCCTTGGTTTTGACCGTGTTTATAAAGAAGCCGTACAAGTGCCAATTTGGGAGCGCGGTGAAGCCAAAGCCAAAATCACCGTCCCTGTAGAACAGCCGTTGGTCATTACTGCGCTTGGTGGCAGTATTGCGACTCCTGCTGGAGGTATACAAGCTAAAATCGAGCGCTTTGATAGCCTAGAGGCATTACAACAAGCCAAGCCTGAAGAGGTGCAAGGTAAGATTGTTTTTATTGACCAAAAAACAGAGCGCCATATCACTGGTGAAGGTTATGGTAAAAGCGTTGGTGGCCGCTCGAAAGGGGCAGTCGCTGCAGCACAAAAAGGCGCAGTTGCTATCGTGATCCGCTCTATTGGCACAGATCATGACCGCATGGCCCATACTGGCATCATGCGCTACCAAGATGGCGTGCCTAAGATCCCCGCGGCTGCCATGTCAAATCCCGATGCTGATTTGGTTGGTGCATTGCTAAAACGCGATCCTAATGCCCTGCTCGAATTGCATATGTCGCCAAAAAACTTAGGTTTTAATACTTCCTACAATGTCATTGCCGAAGTAACGGGCAGTAGTAAGCCCAATGAAATAGTGCTCATTGGTGCTCATTTAGATTCCTGGGATGAGGGTACTGGCGCGATTGATGATGGCGCTGGAGTCGCCATTGTGACGGCTGCAGCCAAGCAGATTCAAGATCTCCCCATAAAACCCGCTCGCACTGTTAGAGTCGTGCTATATGCCGCTGAAGAAGTTGGGCTCGTTGGCGGTGAAGCGTATGCAGAGGCTCATAAAGCGGAATTACCGCTGCACTACATAGCTGCAGAGTCTGATTTTGGGGCCGGTAGAATTTATCAAATCGATACTAAAGTGAATGAGAACATATTCACAGAAGTACAGCAAGCGCTCAGCCCTATGTCATTCAATGGCGTTGCACTGGGCAATAACCAAGCTTCTGGTGGGCCAGACGTATCTATGCTCCCCGCATTAGGTGTTCCAGTTGTATCTCTGAGGCAAGATGGCCACGATTATTTCGATTACCATCACACACCGAATGATACCTTAGATAAAATCGACCCTGCCGCATTGGCTCAAAACGTCGCCGCCTACGCACAATTTGCTTATATCATGGCAAATTCAACGGTGACATTAACGCCTTTAGTCACTCAATCTGAAAAATAGGCCATCAATGATATAGAGAACAGCATTAGCTGTTCTCTATCAATTAACATCTTATCGATATTTCGCTATTGCTCTTCACGTAAAAATGTTGGATTTGTTGGGGAACTCTGCTCTTCACTATAATAATAACCAGCAACATTAAATGCTTTTAATTCATCTAAAGTGTTAATTTGATGCGTAATAAGATATCTCGCCATCATGCCTCTAGCACGCTTAGCAAAAAAACTGATCACTTTATATTGACCATTTTTACAATCTTTAAATATGGGTGAAATTAATTGCCCTTGAAGTTTTTTAGGCTTTATTGCTTTGAAATATTCATTAGATGCAAGATTGACAATAATATCACTACTCGTTTCAGCGAGCGTTTCATTTACAGCTTGTGTTAATGTCTCTCCCCAAAACTCATATAGGTTTTTACCTTTAGGATTAGAAAGCGCCGTGCCCATTTCTAAACGATAAGGCATAATTAAATCCAGCGGTCTGAGCAAACCGTAAAGTCCAGATAAAATACGTAGTTGTGACTGAGTTCGAGCAATTTCATCTTCAGACAATGTATCAGCATCAAAGCCAGTATACACATCGCCTCTAAAAGCAAAAATGGCCTGTTTTGCATTATCTAAACTAAAATCTGGCCGCCACTCCCCAAAACGTGCCGCATTTAAACCCGCAATCTTATCGCTCACCTTCATTAAAGTGGCGATGTCTGTAGGGGTCAATTGCCGACACACTTGGATCAACTCCTGACTATAAGTTAAAAAATCAGGTTGTGAATACACCTGCGTCAGTGGCGGCAGTTCAAAATCTAAGGTCTTCGCCGGCGAAACCAATATCAACATCAAAAACTCCCAACAGAAACAAAAATACATACCTATGATACTGAACGAGCATAAAAAAACCACGCTTTAACAGCGTGGTCTTTTCGATTACAACAATCAGTAATGCCTATTGTCGATACGCTAGGCTAATTAAAGCTTTTTAGCCGGCACAAGACTGGTATCTTGCCAAATATCATCATCAAGCTGATCCATCAACTCAGGAAATTTACTACGATCGAATTCTGGAGTCTTACCCGCTTTGATCTGTTCGCGATAATCATTGATAACCCGAATTGCCAGACCCGATAATAGTAATAGAGCAACAATGTTTACCGTCGCCATCAACCCCATCGAAACGTCAGCCAAGTTCCACACTAAACTTATCTTAGCGACGGCACCAAACATGACCATGCCAAGCACGCACAAACGGAATAAAGGCAGTGCTTTGGTACTATTTCCCATTAAGTACATCACATTTGTTTCAGCGTATGAGTAATTGGCTATGATGGATGTAAAGCAGAATAAGAAAATAGCCACCGCAATAAATGCGCCACCCCAGTCGCCAACATGTGCAGACATGGCATTAATGGTTAATCGAATCCCATCATCACTCGAGCCAATATCCCCTGATAGCAGGATTATCGCAGCCGTTGCAGTACAGATAACGATAGTATCCACAAACACACCCATCATCTGCACAAAACCTTGGGATGCTGGATGATTAGGGTTAGGCGATGCACTTGCCGCGACATTCGCCGCACTGCCCATGCCCGCTTCGTTCGAGAAAAGTCCGCGAGCAATACCCGCTTGCATTGCCTGCGCGACAGTATAAGCCACTCCGCCAGCGGCAGCCTCTTGCCAACCAAAAGCACTTTTCACAATTAAGCTAATAATCGCAGGTAATTGTTCTAAGTTGAAAATAACGATAATGAAGGCTACAAGAATGTAGGCTAAGGCCATAATGGGGACAAGAAATTCAGATACTCGCGCGACTTTACGTAGACCACCGACAATCACAAATCCACTGGCAATCACTAGCCCAATCCCTACATAGGTTGGATTAAAACCAAATACTCGCTCCATTGCACCGGTAATAGTGTTAGCTTGTACTGCATTGAATACTAAACCAAAAGCAATAATCAAAAAGACAGCAAATAAAATGCCCATCCATTTCTGACCCAATCCTTTTTCCATATAGTAGGAAGGACCACCGCGGAACTGGCCATTATGATCTCGGACTTTATAAACCTGCGCTAAGGTTGATTCAACCATAGCAGTCGCCATACCTAAAATAGCGATAAGCCACATCCAAAATACTGCACCTGGACCCGCTGCACCAATAGCAACAGCAACACCGGCCATATTACCAGCACCGACACGGGCTGCCATACTCGTACAAAAGACTTGAAATGAAGAAAGACCGCTATCGCAACCTTGCCGACTCATGGTCATAACTTTGATGGAATGTTTAAAGTGGGTTAACTGAATAAAGGCAAGTCTAATGGTGAAATAGAGACCAGCTCCTACTAGTCCATATACTAACAACTTACCCCAAAGTAGCGCATTCAAAAAATTAACTATGGTTTCTAACATATTATTTTACTTCTTCCCGTAGCAAATGCTCCTCTAATTGCAATTAAAGGTACAACATCTGTGGTGAATGAATCCTTCCAAGTTAAAGGTAAGAATTTCGGTAGATTTATTTTTTCAAATTATCCTTCCGTGAATTTACAACATCACGGCTACCGAATTCAACGCAGCAAAATAGCACAGTATTCGAAATTGCTCATGTGATCAAGCTCGCGTTTGCACAGTTAAACGTCATTGATATCACGTCTTACAACACTAGCTAAGCTACTGTTAAAGCTAGATTAACAAAAGGTCTAAGTTGCGCTATTATTTTTAACAGCAAAAACAACTTTTAAAATTTGGATGTAGGGCACATTTTTGTAATAAAACTACAAATATAGTAACCCCATAGAAACTTCAATCATCTCTTGTTTGTTTTAGTGAGGCTTAACATGACACAAATACATGAAATCAATGCTCTGAAAAAGTACGTCAGAGCGACAAACTTTCTTGCGACCTCGCAAATTTACCTCAAACAAAACGTCTTACATAAACGTCCACTTGCCCATACTGATATCAAGCCACGTTTACTTGGCCATTGGGGTACCTGCCCAGGTATTAACTTTGTCTATGCCAACATTAACCGCTTGATAGTGAAGCATAACCGCTCTTTTATCTATTTAGTCGGTCCAGGCCATGGTTTTCCCGCTGTACAAGCAAACTTATTCATTGAAGGCTCTTTAAGTCATTTCTATCCAGAAACTATTCCCTACAATGAAACTGGCATCGAAGATATTTGTAAGAAGTTTTCTGCCGCTTATGGTTATCCTTCACATGCAAACCCTGAAGCACCAGGACAAATTCTTGAAGGTGGCGAATTAGGCTACTCACTCTCAGTAGGCTGGGGGGCAGTATTAGATAATCCAGATCTGATCGCAACCGTCTTAATTGGTGACGGCGAAGCAGAAACGGGACCATTAGCCGCATCTTGGTATGCAAACCGCTTAGTTTCACCAGCGACCAGCGGTGCAGTATTGCCAATTGTGCATATTAACGGCTATAAGATTTCCGGTCCTACCCGCATGGGACGTATGAGCCATGAAGAACTGGATCTTGAATTCCGTGGTCTTGGCTATTTCCCCATCATAGTTGATAACGAATTAGAAGAAGATATCTATGTGCAGATGACAAATGCCATGGATACCGCTTATACCATGATCAATGACATTCAACGTCGAGCACGCAGTGGCGAAGATGTAGTTAAACCAAAATGGCCAGTCATTTTAATGCGTACAGCCAAAGGTTGGACTGGTGTCGGTGAATATAAAGGTAAGAAATTAGAAGGTAACTGCGAATCGCATCAAGTAATCGTCAATAAATGTGCCACTGATAAGGGTCATTTAGATGCGCTGGATAATTGGCTTGCCAGTTACGACTTCCAAGAACTCTACCAAATGAATGAAAAAGGCGAACTGATTTTTGATGCCGACATTTGTTCATTAATCCCACCCAAACAACTTGCCTGTGGCCGTCAACATTTAACCTATGGCGGAGAAGTTGTTAGAGCATTAACCAATCCAGATCTTGAAAAACTCAGCTATGGCCCAGAAGTACCGCGTGGTCAACGTGGCTATTCAATGTTAAAAATGGGCGAATGGATGCGTGATGCATTCAAGTTAAACCGCGACCAACGTAATCTACGTATCTTTAGCCCTGACGAAACCTATTCAAATCAACTACAAGCTGTATTTGAAGAAACCGATCGTGCATGGCAGTGGCCAATTGAGAGTTGGGATGAAGATATGTCCCGTGAAGGTCGAGTCATTGAACTGCTTTCTGAAAACTTACTTTTTGGCATGCTACATGGTTACACAGTAACAGGCCGCCACGGCATGCTACCCACCTACGAAGCATTCTCACAAGTTATCTCATCGATGGCCGATCAGTACTGTAAATATGTCTATGCCAGCCAAGGCGTACATTTCCGTAAGCCACTGCCAGCCTGTAATGTCGTATTATCTTCATTACTTGAGCGCCAAGATCATAATGGCTATTCACATCAAAACCCATCTTTCCTTGGGGCTATGCTGGAGAAACATCCAAAAATAATCTCGGCTTACTTACCCGCAGATGCCAACAGCACATTGGTTTATACAGAGCGAGCCTTCGCAGACCGTGACAAACTCAATATTCTGGTTGCAGGTAAAAAAGAGTTACCACAATGGCTAAGCTTGGAAGAAGCGCGTAAACAAACAAAAGACGGCGTAATGGTGTGGGATTTTGCCTCAGATGAGAATCCCGATATTGTGCTGGCAGGTTGTGGAGATTATGTCACTCAAGAATGTATGGCTTCTCTAGTATTAATCAGAGAACTCCTTCCAAGAGTGAAAATCCGCTTCGTTAGTGTCACTGAATTAAGCAGTGATGGCTTAGGTAGCCGTAAATTTAAAGAAAAACCTTGGTTAATGGACGAAATATTTACTCAAGATAAAGGCGTGGTATTCAACTACCATGGTTACCCAAATACAATCAAAAAGTTAATTTTTGATTACAAAGGCAGCCGTCGCTTCAGAATTAAAGGCTACGAAGAAGAAGGTTCAACAACAACGCCATTTGATATGGGTGTTCGTAACGGTACATCACGCTATCACCTTGTAATTGATATGGCTTACAAGCTGTTCCAACAGGGCGTTATTGATGAAACTATGCACGTCTCTATCACCACTGATATGCTGCAAAGATTAGTTGACCACCGCAACTATATTAAAGCGAATGGTGTAGACCCAGTGGAAATCGAAAATTGGGTATGGACACGCTAATAGAAACATCTAATTAACATTAGATTGTAATTTAAAGGCATTCTTCGGAGTGCCTTTTTTGCATTAAAAATACCAGTTACAGAATGACAACCATTAAAAGGTTGATCTTAATACTGGAAAAAGTTAACAAACCAAGTGATAATTAACCGCTGGCTAAAATATCAAAGGATCCCCACACTAAGTGCTAGCAATGTTTTGCACAAAACCAGCAAAGCATATTGGTGGAGAATCATAATCAATGGACGTAAATAAAATGATGAAGAACACATTAAAAGTAGTATTACTGACATCTCTGCTTCCACTCGCAGCCAGCGCATCTCAGGAACTTACACCTTGGTATGTTGGTGCCGGTTTAGGCGTTAATAACTATGAGCACGTTGCCACTCAGAACGGTGAAGACAGTCCATACGCTTGGGATGTTTTCGCAGGCTACATGTTCAACGATTACTTCGGTGCTGAAATCGGCTTCCGTGATTTAGGTAATACAGATTGGAACGCAGCGGGTATCAGCAATGATGCAAGCGTAAAAGGTTCTACACTTGGTCTAGTTGGTATTTGGCCACTAGCTAACCGCTGGAGCCTATCTGCTGAAGCTGGTGCAATGTACTATTCACTCGAAAACAGCCAAAACAATGGTGTAACTTCGAGCAAATACAGTACAAATGATTTTGCTCCATATTTAGGTGCTGGTGTTGGTTATAACTTCACTGACAACTTAAAATTACAAGCTAAATATCGTCGTTATGAAAACTTAAATGATGATTACAATATTGTTGAAGCTGATAGCAACTACTGGGGTCTAGAACTGAGCTACCGTTTCGGAACTCCAGTTGCAGCAGCTCCAGTTGCCGCAGCAGTCGTTGCAGCAGCACCTGTTGATTCTGACAACGATGGCGTTTACGACGACAAAGATCAATGTCCAGCAACACCAGCAACTCACAAAGTTGACTCTGTTGGCTGTACTATCTATGAAAACGTGAAGAACAAAGAAGACGTAGGTTCAATCCAGTTTGCTAACGATTCTGCTGTAGTTAAAAATGTTTACTACAAAGACATCGAAAGATTAGCTAACTATTTGAACAAAAACCCAGCTTTCACTGTTGAAATCGCAGGTCACGCCTCAAATGTAGGTAAACCAGAATACAACATGGAATTGTCTGACAAACGTGCTGACGCCGTTGCCAAGATTCTTGTAGAGAAATATGGTATCAGCGGAAGCCGCGTAACTTCTAACGGTTACGGTGTTACTCAGCCATTGGTTGCTGGTGATTCAAAAGAAGCTCACGCTGCGAACCGTCGCATCGAAGCTATCGTGACTACCACAACAAAACAACCTGTTCTGAAGTAATAGTACTTACTGAAGTAAAAAAGTCGCTGCTTGCAGCGACTTTTTGTTTTTGTGGGGTATACACTAGGACAAGCGACGCCCTCTACTGCAGCCAAGATGATAGCCCGTAGCTCGAGCCATACCTTAATAGACATAAAATTGTCATTTTTGTAATTTTTTTACATTCAAGGTTGGAAAAGTTGGCAAAATCGCTTCTAATAGTCATCAGTGAATTCCGAGTTAAAACTGCTACCTGAGAAGGATGTTTTTCATGGCCAATACATTAGAGCAACTCAAGTTATATACCACTATCGTCGCTGACACAGGCGACATCGAAGCGATTAAACGCTACCAACCTGAAGATGCGACCACTAATCCATCACTCATCTTGAAAGCGGCTCAAATTCCTGAATATGAATCCCTTATAGATAACGCTATCGACTGGGCAAAATCACAAAGTACCGATCTCGTGCAGCAACTTGATGATGCCAGCGACAAACTAGCGGTCAATATCGGCGTAGAAATACTGAAACTCGTTCCTGGCCGTATTTCAACTGAAGTTGATGCCCGTTTATCATTCGATAAAGAAAAATCAATCGCTAAAGCCCATAAATTGGTTCGCCTATATAAAGAAGCGGGTGTAGATAAATCACGCATTCTGATCAAACTTGCTTCAACTTGGGAAGGCATTTGTGCCGCTAAAGAGCTAGAGCAAGAAGGCATCAACTGCAACTTAACCCTACTATTTAGCTTTGCTCAAGCGCGTGCGTGTGCCGAAGCGGGTGCTTATCTCATTTCTCCTTTTGTAGGCCGCATACTTGATTGGTACAAAAAAGATACAGGTAAAGATTACAATGCCGTAAATGACCCTGGTGTCATTTCAGTGACTGAAATTTATAACTACTACAAACAACACGGTTTTGACACTGTTGTTATGGGTGCAAGTTTCCGTAATATCGGTGAAATTATTGAGCTAGCAGGTTGCGATCGTCTGACCATTGGCCCTTCTCTATTAGAAGAACTGGCTAATTCGCAAGTTGACATCACACCTAAACTGGTTGCAGCAACGACCACTGTCGCTGCAGAACCCCCATTGACTGAAGCACAATTCCGTTGGGACTTTAACCAAGATCCAATGGCGGTTGATAAGCTTGCCGAAGGCATTCGAAACTTTGCGATAGACCAAGGTAAGCTCGAAGTCATGCTCACGGCTAAGCTCGCGAACTAAGCACTCTGGAGACGGTGAAATGACACTCTTGACCCAAAGCTCAACATGGCAAGCTTTATCAGCACACAGTAAAAATGTTCCGCATATGCGGGAATTGTTTGCAACTGACGCGGCACGTTTCAATAAAATGTCGCTATCAGCCTGTGGTTTATTACTGGATTACTCTAAAAACAGAGCAACAGCGGAAACGCTGGATCTGTTATTTGCGTTGGCAAGCAATAGCCAACTTGAAGCAAAAATCAAAGCGATGTTTGCAGGTGAAATCATTAACACCACAGAGAAGCGCGCCGTACTGCACACAGCGCTTCGCAGTACTGCAGAACAATCGATTATTGCCGAGGGTCAAGACATAGTTCCTGAAGTTCAACAAACTCTAGATAAGATGCAAGGGTTTGTGAACTCAGTGACGTCAGGTCAATGGAAAGGTTACACAGGTAAAGCGATAACCGATATTGTGAGTATTGGTATTGGCGGCTCTTTCCTAGGCCCCAAAATCGTCTCTCAAGCGTTGCGCCCTTATTGGAACCCCGAATTAAATTGTCACTTTGTGGCAAACGTCGACGGGACTTCTATTAGTGAAAAGCTGAAGTTACTGGATCCTGAAACGACCTTGTTCATCATGTCATCCAAATCTTTCGGGACACAGGAAACCTTAACTAATACCCTCACCGCAAGAGACTGGTTCCTGGCGAAAGGCGGTTTGCAGTCTGATGTGGCAAAACACTTTGTCGCAGTCACTTCAAACGTAGCAAAAGCGACAGATTTTGGTATCGATGCAAACAATATTTTTCCTATGTGGGATTGGGTTGGTGGCCGTTACTCTCTCTGGTCAGCGATTGGCTTGCCGATTGCACTTTTGATCGGTATGGATAACTTCAGGGCTCTACTCACGGGTGCGCATCAGATGGATGAGCACTTCGCCACAGCGCCACTGACTGAGAATATGCCGGTTATCATGGGATTACTCTCCCTATGGTACGGAAACTTCTTTAATGCTCAGTCCCATGTCGTATTAACCTACGATCATTACCTACGTGGTTTACCCGCTTATTTCCAGCAGCTCGATATGGAAAGTAACGGTAAGTCAGTCACCTTAAATGGTACTGATGTTGACTACAGCACAGGTCCCGTCATTTGGGGGGGCGAAGGCACTAATGGCCAACATGCCTACCACCAGCTATTACATCAAGGTACCGCACTGATCCCTGCCGATTTCATTATGCCGCTGCAAAGCCATAATCCTATCGGTGAGCACCATGACCAATTAGCGTCAAACTGCTTCGGTCAAACTCAGGCCTTAATGCAAGGTCGTACCTTTGATGAAGCTTTAGCCGAACTTGCTAATAGCGCATTATCCGCCACAGAGAAGCAACTGATCGCTCAACATAAAGTCATGCCAGGTAACAAGCCGAGCAACACCTTGCTTATGGATAAGCTCACTCCAAGCACCCTAGGCGCTTTAATTGCCTTGTATGAACATAGAACCTTCGTTCAAGGTGCTATTTGGGATATCAACTCCTTCGATCAATGGGGTGTAGAACTCGGTAAGAATCTCGGTAACGATGTGTTAGCACGCATTGGCGCAGAGCAAGATTCCGATGCTTTAGATGCCTCAAGCAACGCATTGATTAACCTTTATCGACAAGGCAAAATCTAATCGAACAAAAAGCCAGCAATTGCTGGCTTTTTAATTCTACCCCGTTCTTTTTATTAAATTTTTCTGCTTAACTCCGCTCTACTTCTGCATATAACATCAATGACATATCACTCAACGTTCATTTCAACTTAACACAAATGAAACATAATTCTTGCACCCTGTTTTAAAAATATGTTATTTAATCGCTGACAAAACATACAACAACAGGAGGTTGCCATGGATCGTTTAGATTATGGTTGTGCGCTAGATGAAGTCGTTGAAAGACCCGATCGTTCGCGAGGCTCCAATAAAAAGCGTAAATGGCGTGAGATCGAAGCGTTAAAAGATAAACATCGTTTGCTCAAAGAACTCCAAGAAATCGATAATAACTTTAACTACGACATTGATGCTATCCAGTTGTAATTACATGTTTATATGAGCTAGTTATCATTTCAAACATGAATAGAAAAGCGCCCTTCGGCGCTTTTTTTATTTACAACTATTGGAGCAAACAGAATATAAGCGGGGTATGGTCTTACGAGCAGGAATTTTAAAAAATAAATCAACAACAGTAGCTTACGATGGCGCCGAACATCATCGACTCCGATAATACTTTACAAATCCCAACCAACTTTGGCTCACGAGACATCGCAGTCGGAATCAAAAATCTACTCCTCAACCGTATAAAAACACCAGCTTAAGCCCACCAACATGGACCCAATAAACTAAAGAGTATTAGTCAGATGCTGTGAGATAAACCCGTAAATCTTCAAATTCTTTCTGCTCTCGATCAAGAAACAAAGGATCATCGATCAGCGATTTCTGACACTCTAACTCAATAACTTGCCAATCTTGCTCAGTTAAACTTTTGGCTAACAAAGGAAATATTTCCCGTTCCTCCATCTGCATATGTCGCTCTTGCAATGCGACATACTCTGCAAAATCAACAATCAGTTTCTCGCGAGCAACCACAATATCACTGAGGATCAAGTTTAAAGTCGCCATCAAGGTGGCCGAGGATTGGATCACCGACTCATGTTCGGCACTCAATTTATCGATAGTATCGTTCGTTTTATGGGCTAGGTAGTAGGCATAAATAATGTCTTCAATGGGATGATGGCAACGTTCAGCATATCCTTGCATATATTCAACAATATCGCGCACGACGCTGAAGTTGATTGACTCACCTTCGGATAGTTTCATTTGCTTGTTTTTTAAAACATTTAGCAATACAGCTATATGTTTATGATCATGCATGAGTCTTTTAAGCATAATGCCTCCTGAATATGGGTCTGACTATTGATACTAGCCAAGTCGTGAACTAACACCAATATAACAGGCTAAAACCTGTTCACTTTATGACGTTGATCAAGTTAATCACATACCAAACAGTAAACAGACCACAAACATTAGCACGTCTCGGCATATTTCAGGGAAATTTAGCTGTTTATCTCACCACTTTGCGATTTCTAATCACTTTTTTATTCGTAAATACCACAACCACATAGTCATTTGGCAAGCTGATGTAATTGCTGTTGTAGCTTTTTAAACTCAAGTCTTAATACTTGCTGCGATTCGATTTGCTGCGCTTCATCGACATCCTTAACTGCAAGATACGGGTAATCCTTGAGCAGTTTTTGTTCAAGCACGAATGCTTGCTCAGTCTCCTTCGTTTCGATAAGGACTTGTAACCGATGTAAATACTCAGTCAATGACACTTGGTTGATTTCAGCAGGCTCAGATAATTTTGGTGCATTCATAGACCTTGCAGCGATAGCGGGGCTAATTGCATCCTGCTGCTCAGTTGCTCCCAATGCGGCTTTAGCTTGCTGCATTTCCGTCTGTCTTTTATGTTCAGCCACGGCTTCTGTTTGCATGTTTAAAGATTGCATCGCTTCAGTATCAGCCATTCTTGCCATCGTTTGTGGCGCAGGGGCACTCATCACCATAGGACTTGGAGCAAGTGCATCTTCGACTTGAGGTCGATTCAGCACCAGCAGACCAACAACAAGCACTAACGATGCCGCGCTCGATAACGCCCAAGGATGGCGTCGCCAGACGGAACTTGGCGCTTCAACGGCGGTTATTTTGCTTTGATGCATTTCAGCTAAGTGAGTTTGCGCCAGCTGTAAGATATCTTGATCAAGTTGCTGCGGTGGAACCTCTAAGGCCTGTTGGCGATACCAAGCCAGCACTTCCTGTTGTAATGCGCGCTCATCAGCACTTGAAAAAGAATTACTCATGACCCGCCTCCTGCCATTTCGCGCTGACACAATCTTTTAGGCTTTGGTAAGCATAACGAATACGGCTTTTAGTCGCTTCTAAGGTCACGCCCGCAATGTCGCTAATGATGGCAGCCGTAAAACCCATTTCAATATTCAGGATAAATGCCTCTTTCTGAACTTGGGGTAACAGTGCGATACAGGTCTTTAGCAATAAGCTCTTTTGCGCTTCTTGCCACTGCACATCGGGTTTATCTTGCTCACCCGCCACAAAAGTATCGAGTCCTGCATCATCTTCATCAGTAGCGACTAAATCCACGGGCTTAACCGCCCGTACATGATCAATCAATAAGTTATGAGCGATACGATATAGCCAGGTAGTAAACTTAGCACTGGTTTCATAGTTAGCCGCAGCGCGGATCACCCGCCCCCAGGTTTCTTGATACAAATCTTCAGCTAACTGCTTATCACCTAACTGGCGTACAAAGTAGCGATAGAGTGCACCTTTGTGCTTCAGGTATAACTGTTCAAATGCTTTTGAATCGCCCTTGGCATAGCACAACATCAATTGCTCATCTGAGTGCTCATGGTTTGATAATTGCGCTATTGCTAATGCCACGGGAAATTCCTCGTTATTGGGGTTAGCCCCACGAATTTACTTTTACTATTGTAATCTCTCATTGCGCGTATTGCTCTTGTCTCTCACTGGCTCGCCATGAAGCTTATCTTGGGGAGGAAAAGGTTTATCCGTACCATCGAATACCTTCGTAATCGGCACATGATTAGATTGCTCTATGGCCGCGGCGGTTTCCATTAATTGCACAAACTCATGGCGATATCCAAAGGGATCGTCCCCTAATGCCGAACGTGCTAACTGGCTTAACTTAGTATAATCAAATTGATGTAGATAATGGCTGCCATTCAGTAATTGCCCTAATCCTGCAACCGCTGCTGCAAATCTAAAATCATCACTCGCTTGTTCTAACAGCTTAACATTTTGGTCTAACCTGATGGGATAACTCAGTAACTGACTCTGTGTTTGTTCTGGCAACTTGTATCTCAGTTTAAGGAAAGCGATTTCTTCACGGCTGTAT
This sequence comes from Shewanella sp. NKUCC05_KAH, assembly GCF_019345585.1. NCBI lineage: Bacteria > Pseudomonadati > Pseudomonadota > Gammaproteobacteria > Alteromonadales > Shewanellaceae > Shewanella > Shewanella sp. NKUCC05_KAH. Next base: position 20,182 of record NZ_JAHKQZ010000003.1, on the reverse strand, counting down.
TTTTCTTGCCCCGTTTGAGCATCAACGCCATATCTGAGTTTATCATTCGCCATCTGCCCTGCTTCAACATATCTTAATTCATATAAGGCAGTCACTGTATGACCCGCGCCAATTTCACCCGCATCCACCTTATCGTTGTTGAAATCCTCCCGTGCTAAAGCACGATTCTCATAACCGATTAGACGATACTCAGACACTAAGGCCGGATTAAACTCCACTTGCACTTTGACGTCTTTAGCAATAGTGAACAAGCTTGAACTTAACTCGTCCACCAGCACTTTTCGCGCTTCATTCAGGGTATCGATATAGGCATAGTTGCCATTGCCCTTATCCGCTAATTGCTCCATGAGTTGATCGTTGTAATTCCCCAAACCAAACCCTAAGGTTGTCAGGCCAATACCATGATCTTTTTTCTTCTCAATCAAGGCAATCAAATCATCAAAATCTGTCATACCAACGTTGAAATCACCATCCGTCGCGAGGATGACTCGATTAATACCATGGGGGATAAAATGCTTTTTCGCCAATTGATAGGCTTGTGTGATTCCTTGCCCACCATTGGTTGAACCACCTGCGCTCAATTGCTCTAACGCATAGGTTAAAGTTTGAGTGTCATTACCCGACGCGCCATCGAGCACCACACCAGCAGCCCCAGCATAAACCACAATAGAAACTTTATCCTGCGCGCTTAATTGCGCCGTCAGCAACTTGAGTGCTGTTTGCAGTAAAGGCAATTTATCTGCAGATGCCATAGAACCTGACACATCGAGCAAAAAGACTAAGTTACTGGCGCCTAACTGAGATTTAGGTAAGTCATACCCTTTAAGACCAATCCGTAACAGCATCATGTCATCGTTATAAGGGGATGGCGCAAGCTCTGTCATAACGCTAAACGGCGCGGCATTTTTAGCAGGTAAGGGATAATCGTAGGAAAAATAATTGAGCATTTCCTCAACTCTGACAGTGCCTTTCTCGGGCAAGCGCCCTTCCCTCAGCATCCGCCTTAAGGTGGCATAACTGCCAGTATCGACATCGATGGAAAACGTCGATACTGGGATTTCTCCGGCCACCATGATGCCATTTTGCACCAGCGGCTCGAATTTATTTTGTGCTAACGGAACGGCATAGTCTGACGGCATTGGGGCTATGTTCATTCCCATCACTGCACCATGGGTAGACATTTGCATCGGCGCCGCGACTCTGGCCATCTCAATCTGAGTAGCATCACGCATTTCAGCACGGCGCAGTGACACTTCTTTATTACTCTGTTCGGCTTGCAGCTCCGCTTGTCGTTGTCGAGCCTCAGAGCCTTTACCGCCACAGGCCGTTAAACTCAGCATGACTAAGAATAAAGCTGCGCTATTGCTCGCCGATATGCTGGCGTTTCCCCAAGGTAATAAGGAATGTGCAATGGTTTTCTGGGAGTATATTGTTTTCATATTGAATGCCTTTGATGTTGACCTAAGGCTGTAAACGGCGCAAATGACTAAAAGGGTTAAAGTATCAAAATATTTTACAAACCACTCTTAAATGAGAATCAAACAGCCTCCAAGCACACTATTTATACAAAACAAAGTATTTTCAATCGTTTTTGCAATCAAGCTCACACTGCGTCTTGTATCAGGTCACTAAAATAGAAGCTTGTTACTCGCCTCGCTATGGGACCCACTCGTGTCACACTCAGCTCATTTGTTTTCCCTAAGAATCGCCCACGCACTCACAGAAGCTTGCGTGAAGGATAAGTATTCGTTTAAACGTTTTGGGCAAGATCTTCTTGCAGGTCTCACTGTCGGCATTATTGCCATTCCGTTAGCAATGGCATTAGCCATTGCCAGTGGAGTTGCACCTCAATACGGTTTATACACTGCGATTGTCGGCGGTTTTATTATCGCCATATCTGGCGGCTCACGTTATAGCGTGTCAGGCCCGACAGCGGCATTCGTAGTATTGCTCTATCCGATAGCCCAACAGTTTGGTTTAGCTGGATTATTAATCGCGACTGTGATGTCCGGAATGATACTCGTCGGCATGGCAATGCTGCGACTTGGCCGATTAATTTTATATATCCCTGAATCCGTTACCTTAGGCTTTACCGCGGGGATAGGTGTCGTCATCGCTACCTTGCAGCTCAAAGATTTTTTCGGACTCGAGATAGCCCAGATGCCAGAGCAATATCTGGCTAAGTTGATGACATTAGCTCAAGCGCTACCCTCGGTGCATTTACCTAGCCTACTGGTAGCATCCGCAACCTTAGCGACTATGCTACTTTGGCCAAAACTCAAAACACCCGTGCCAGCGCACCTTCCAGCTATTATACTCGGCACTATGTTCGCCTTGGTTCTCAATGCCATGGGTGCAGATATAGAAACCATAGGAACCCGTTTTCACTATCAACTGAGTGATGGCACCACAGGCATGGGAATTCCTGCCGTATTACCCAGTTTCGAATGGCCTTGGCTGCAAGCTGGCGCGAATGGCCAAGCCTTTCAGTTTAATCTCGCGACCTTTCAAGCCTTATTACCTGCAGCCTTTGCCATTGCCATGTTAGGCGCAATTGAATCGCTACTTTGTGCAGTGGTGCTCGATGGCATGACAGGTAAACGTCACAGTGCCAACAGTGAATTACTAGGGCAAGGTATAGGTAATATCATCACGCCGTTTTTTGGTGGTATTCCGGCAACGGCAGCAATTGCCCGTAGCGCGGCAAACGTCAAAGCGGGCGCTCAGAGCCCGATAGCGGCCATGATCCACGCCATAGTAGTCTTAATTGGTTTAGTCGCCTTAGCGGGCGTATTAGCTTATTTGCCCATGTCAGCCATGGCAGCCCTGCTACTTGTTGTGGCTTGGAACATGAGTGAAGCCCACAAAGCGCTGCATTTAATTAAAACTGCGCCCACCAGTGATATCATGGTTTTTGTCAGTTGTTTTTCATTAACAGTTATTTTCGACATGGTGATCGCCATCAGTGTGGGAATTATCCTTGCTGCCTTGCTGTTTATGAAAGAAATTGCCGAGATGACAAAGCTTTACGATATCAGCACCAACAAGCGTTATGTGGATCAAGAGCTACCTGCCGATTGGGCTGTCCTTAAAATTAACGGGCCGCTATTCTTCGCTGCTGCTGACCGCATTTTCTCCGAAATCGCGAGTCTCACCGAAGATAAACAAGTGATAGTGCTTTATCTCGATGGAGTATCTATTCTGGATGCGGGAGGATTAGCCGCACTGACGAAGCTGATTGAAAAATGCAAAGCGAATAAAACTAAGCTCATTATCGCCGATCTGCAGTTCCAGCCCATCCGAACGCTGGCGAGAGCGAAGATCCAGCCAATTGAAGGTGTATTGAAGTTTTACTCGACCCTACGTGAAGCCATGACAGAAGCGCCAGTCATCACTCAGCAAACAGAAATCACTACGGATAAGCAAATACTGTAAACCTTGCAACCCAATATCAGCGGCTTATGACTGCAAACTAACGCCAAAGGCCAACCTCAGTGTTGGTCTTTTTATTGCTCCATCACCTCACCTATTCATCGCCGCGAAAGACGTTTTTTCACACGCAAAAACGGGCAGAAATCGCTAGGATCATGGTATTATTCAGCGCCATGATGCTAGCTACCGGTGACGGCGAGACAAGCATCAACTGTACCTAGACCTGAAACAAGGTCAAAATATAATTAAAATTAGTGAGTTAAGGAGTTATCATGCAAGCCCTTGTTGCTGTTGTTATGGGTTCTAAAAGTGATTGGCCCACGATGGAAGCCGCCGCTGAGATAATGGATAAACTGCAAGTGCCTTATCATGTTGAAGTGGTTTCCGCCCATAGAACGCCAGATAAACTCATGGAGTTTGCAGCCTCTGCCGCCGAACGTGGTTTTAAAATCATCATTGGTGGCGCCGGTGGTGCAGCGCACTTACCCGGTATGATTGCCTCTAAAACTCGCTTACCCGTATTAGGTGTACCTGTCCAAAGTAAAGCCCTGTCAGGTATGGATAGCTTATTGTCTATCGTTCAAATGCCAAAAGGCATCGCCGTCGGCACCTTAGCCATAGGTACAGCGGGCGCATTCAATGCGGGATTATTGGCCTGCCAAATCCTTGCGAATAACGATGCAGAATTAGCGGCTCGTGTTGACGCTTTCAGAGAAGAACAGACCCGTGCGGTACTGGACAATCCAGACCCGAGGGAAGTCTAATGACCCAGACAAACACTAAACCTAAGGTTTGGGTATTAGGTAATGGTCAGCTGGGCGCCATGTTGACCCACGCTGGTGAGCCATTAGCGATTGAAGTTAACGCCGTCGATATCATGACGCCTTCGGATGACATTCTGCCACTCGCGCCCCACGACATTATTACCGCCGAGCGCGAACAGTGGCCAGAGTCCGCCCTGAGTTTACAACTCAGCTCACACCCCCATTTTGTTAATGGTCCGGTATTTAGCCGTTTAGCCGACCGTTTTAGCCAAAAGAGTCTACTCGACCAGCTCAACGTTCCCACGGCGCCTTGGACCTTAGTCGACGATAACACCCAAGTCGATACCCTGTATCAGCACTATGGTCCTAGAGTCTTGATGAAACGCCGTACTGGGGGTTATGACGGTAAAGGTCAACATTGGCTAAAAGAAGCCGAAGCGGGTGATATTCCAAACGATTGGCGTAACCTTGCGATTGCTGAGCAAGCGATTAATTTTGATGAAGAAGTATCATTGGTTGGCGTGCGTACTCGCAAAGGCGAATGTGTGTTTTATCCGCTGACGCTGAACTTACATCAGGACGGCATTTTAATGGCGTCGATTTCGCCACTAGCACGCTTAACCCCCTTGCAAGCCCAAGCCGAAACTATGCTCAGCGTTATTATGCACGAGCTTGAATACGTTGGCGTAATGGCAATGGAATGCTTCCGTGTTGGCGATGAGTTACTGGTGAATGAGCTGGCGCCGCGAGTGCACAACTCTGGCCATTGGACTCAAGCCGGAACCCATATGGATCAATTCCAGCTGCATCTTAGAGCACTTTGCGGAATTGCGATCCCACAGCCACAAGTGAATTTTCAGTGTGTTATGGTCAACCTTATCGGTATCGATAATGACCCTCGCTGGTTAAGTTTGCCCAATGCTGAGTTGTACTGGTACAACAAAGAAGTTCGCCCGGGTCGTAAAGTCGGACATTTAAACCTATCAGTGCCAAATCAAACTGTGCTCAACCAGAGCATAGCCGCACTGCAAACTTGGATGCCAATCCAATACCAAGCACCATTAGCTTGGATATTGGCCGAATACGCAGAAAATTCGCGTTAATTCAGTATTTAGTACCAAAATCACTGATATGAAATTGTTCACAGTTTCATATCAGTTTATATTTCAATTTTCGTTATATACTTAACTGAACTCAGTGTGAATACGTTAGTGATGTATAGCATTCAATGATTACTAGCAATGACACAGATAAAGGAATAGTCGAGTGAAATTAAGGGATAATTTCAAACGTAAGACCATAGATCGCTTAGATTATCGCTATCATCTGCTACTGCTTATAGTGCCGATATGTCTATTCATCCTGCTGTTTATCTTTAATGCACCCACAGAAAATTGGACTATCCTGCCCTTACTGTTTGTTTGCATCATTTATATTTTTGCCTACAGCCTAATTTACTATTTGCATCAGGGTCGTTTAACTCGACTATGGCAGCATTTAGAGCAAGTCGTCACCATCAACGATGCCATCTATGAACTCGCCCATCTCTCGAGTCATTATAAAAATGAGCATGCCTTTCTGGACGCCTTACTCAATAAAGCCGTGTACGTGATTAATGGTGCCGAAATGGGCAGCATCATTAAAATCAACGAGGTGAATAATAAACTGTATTTTGAATCTGTCGTGGGGCTCGATTTAGCAAAGCTCAGACAACTGGATTTTACCTTAGAGCAAACTTTTGAATATCGACTCACTGAAGGGAGATGCGATCAAGTGGTGGTCATCAATGATATGAAGAATATCAATGCGGCTAGCACTTTAACGGAAGATGATCAAAAAGTGTTACTCTCAGTGTCGAAGCAGCCGATACGCTCAACCCTGTCTAGCCCTATTCGTATTGATGGCAAACTGTATGCCATGCTCAATCTCGATAGCAGTAGCATTGGCGCCTTTAGCGATTACGACCGCAATCTTGTCTCTATCCTAACTCACGAAGCTAGCAATGCCATTGCGCTCTATCAGAAGTCACTGCAGATCACTAAACTTGCCAATTTTGATCCATTAACAGGGCTTTATAATCGAAAGAATTTTGAAGATGAACTGCACCACTGGCAGCACAAACCTCACTTAGGCAGTTTTTTAATTATTATCGATATGGACAATCTCAAGTCCATTAATGATGCCTATGGGCACCAGATGGGTGATGTTGCCATCAAGCGAACAGCCACCGCCATGCTCACCTATTGGCAAAATAAAGGCATTATTTCCCGTTTTGGTGGAGATGAGTTTGTCGCTTTATGCCATGGGCCGTTAGCTCAAATTGAACAGGACTTAGATGATATGCGCAAAACCTTGAATCAAGGTTCAGAGCTTAGCCTAGGTTTTAGTTTTGGTATTGCGCCGTTTGAAACCGATTGGTATCAATCCTTTAAGACTGCAGATCATGCTATGTATGAGCAAAAGCGTGCGAAGAAAAAAGCCATTCAGGCATTAGAAACCTTCGCAGTGAAAGCGCAATAAATCAATTGAAGTATGGTGCTGCAGCCGATGTCAAAAGGCTAATATCAACAATCAGTAAGCGTCGGAGTTGAATATCTGAGTTTAAGATTTGAGTTTACTATCTCGATTAGCTATCTCAATTAGCTATCTCGATTAAATATCTAAATTGAACACCGACAGTCAGCCATTCTCACTTAAGTGGCTAACAATGATATAAAAACGTAATCCTAACCAAAAAATAAACGCCACAGCCAAGATGAATCTAAATCTTCTTGGCAGGTTTTATATTGAGCCGCGTAGCGTTTCGACCTTTCATCCACCCTATTCGCCACTTTCACTAACCACGCCTTAGATTTATAACTGCCACGGCGATAACCGCCCCAGCCTTCGTGATAATTAAGATACTGCGCCCGCGCATCCCATTTAGATACGCCATTTATTTTATGGGTTTTGCTGATAAACCAGCCCATAAAATCCAAGGCATCATCGAAATCACTGCGGCTCGACCAACTATTTCCCGTCTCACGCACATAATCATCCCACGTCATGGTCTTAGCCTGCGCATACCCATAGGCATCACTGGCACGGCCAATAGGAATAAAACCTAAAAAGTATTCCATCGGTGGCGCGGCATTGTGCTTGAATGAGCTTTCTTGATACATCATAGCTAACGGCACATGCACTGGCACACCCCATTTATCACGGACATCTTTAGCGGCATCGTACCAATCTCGGTGTTCTTGAAATATCTCACACAAATTTTCGGGAGACTTAGGCGGAGATGTCGCGCAACCTGATAAGATGCCGAGACTTGCGCAGAGTAAGATAGCGGAGGATTTATTCATTAATATCATGTTCTTTGGAGAGTTAGCTCGCGCCATGATGTCATAGACTCAGGCTGAGGCAAGCATAAAAAGCCTTTTTTGCGCTTAGAAGAACTCAACGCTAGTGGCTAAATCAATATGACTTAAATCGTATGTTGCTGGCCTACCACTTGAACTTAACACTTTGGCTATTTCGTTTCGGGACTCAGCTCAAACTGACACTCATGATCTTCTTGCTGCCACACGCCGGGTTCCCAATACGCAGTGTCTTTACCCATATAGCGCTTATCGGTGTGAAATAACGCACCGATATGATAACGCTGATGACTTTCGACATTGAGCTTGAATACTTTGGGTGTCCGCGCTGCAAGCGTGACTGACAAACTTGGATCATCAATCAGCTCCGCAACGGTAAATTCATATTCGCCAGGCGCTAACTGATAATTAGGCTTAGAAACGACTGCCAGCCCGTTTAAATGGGTCACCACCACTCGATACCAGTGAGTACTGGCATCGGGCTGCAAATAACCCGACACAGTACCACAGCCCAGTGGATCTTCAGGTGACGTGGCGCAGCCAGATAACAAGGCACTGAACCCAACCAAAGCTACGCGGGCACGTAGGCCAGTGAAAGAGAATAACCCCTCTTTCACAGCTTCACTCCAAAGTAATCTTCTAGATAATCATCAAATGAAACTGCACTCTGCGCCGCCTCTAGTTCAGCTTGCTTGTTGAGCGAACTGGATGCTTCAGCTTGATACTGCGCTATGGTCTCGCTCGACAAGGGATAATCGATAAAATATTGATAGTATTGCTGCGCTAACGTCATCACCCACTGACCATGATCTTGGCCCTTGTTGATCACGTTTTGCAGTACTTGTCCCGACAGGGTTAAATTAGGATCTTCAGCCGCTTTACGCCAATGGGCCAAAGCCACTTGATAATCCGTCCCCTCACCATCGAGCAATACTGCCAAAGGTTGCAAGGCATCAAACAACTCTTCTAACCAAGATTTAAGCGAACGTGAACCGTCTGCAGTTAATAACTCAAGCCCAGGTTTACGGCCTTCAAGCACCACAGCTTTAAGATTCGCGCTTAATCTCGCCTCTTCGCTCGCCTCAGACTTAGGCGACTGCGTTAATAAACAATAGAGTAGGAATAAATCAAGGAAACGCACTTGTGTCGCCTCAATGCCAACTGGGCTAAATGGATTAACATCCAACGCTCTCACTTCAATGTATTCCACCCCAGCACGGGCCAAAGCTTCAGACGGTTTCTCGCCACTACGTGTGACCCGTTTCGCACGGATTGGCGAGTAGAACTCGTTTTCAATCTGCAATACATTGGCATTAAGTTGACGATACTCACCATCGACTTTGACGCCGATATTAGCAAAGTTTGCTGAAGGCATTTTAGTGGCTGCATTCACGCCAGCCAGATACTCAGGCAAAGAGTTATAGCTGATATTTAGATCTTCTTGCTCTTTGTTGGTGTAGCCTAAATCACTCATACGCAACGAAGTGGCATAGGGCAGATACAGAGTACCGTGGCCCGTTTTTTCAAACTTGAGGTCGGTTTTTTGATCTTTAATAAAGGAGCTACATAACGCTGGCGAGGCACCAAATAAATAAGGTAGTACCCACACTAAACGGCGATAGTTACGGATCAAGCCGAAATAGGATTCTGAAATAAAATCATCGTAAGTTAACTCTTTATCACTTAACTCATACAGGCTTTGCCATAATTCTTGCGATACCGAAAAGTTAAAGTGCACCCCAGAGATGATCTGCATCAGGGCACCATAACGATAGGTTAACCCCTTACGATACAAGGTTTTCATCATGCCAGTATTCGATGAGCCGTAGCGGGCAACGGGGATCTGTTGCTCATCTTTCACATAGCAAGGCATGCTCACGGGCCACAAACGCTGACCATTTAAGTGGCGCACGCTGAAGGCATGAGTCTCAGTTAACCCAGTGAGAAGTTGCTCAACATTGTGATTTACTGGCGTAATAAACTCGAGCAAGGCTTCACTGTAATCCGTCGTAATACGTGAATGCATTAACGCCGAGCCTAAGGCTTCGGGATGCGAGTCTGTCGCGAGATAACCAAACTCATCAATCCGCAACGCCTCACGTTCTATGCCACGTAACATACCCAAGAGTGCGGTGCGCCCATTGGCGTCCGAGAGATGTTGTACTAATTCATTGAATGACTTCAATTTGCGCTTCTCTAATTGGTGATTCGCTATCGCGACAAGGTTAACAGTCAGACCTTTATTTTGAGGCTTATCTTGCAAAATATGCCTCAAAATAAATCTAAACCTGTCTGTGGGGCAAGCCAAATTCACACCTTGTATGATTAAAAGCAGACGGTGACAGCTAATGCTGTCACCGTCTTTCGATGTAAATCCGGTAAATATGGGGCAAATAGTCGTTAACTAATGCCCCCGTCTATCTACCTATATAAGGGCGAAATACTAATTTACAATACTAAAGTTTCAATTGGATAGCCCAATACAGCTAAATCCGCTTCAATTGTCGCTTTATCTCCCACCACCAGAATCACCATTTTATTGATATCTAGCTCGGAAGCCGCGAGGGCATTGAGTTCATCTTTTGTTACAGTATTAATGATCTTGTCCTGTTGAGTCGTAAAATCTTGACTCAATTGGTAACGTTGGATCATCCGCATAAAGCCCGCTTTTTGATACGGTGTTTCATAATCAAGAGCTTGCCCTTGAGAGACTGAATTACGCATAAAGGCAAGTTCAGCATCTGTCATGCCCTGCTGCTGATAAGCACTGATTTCTTTTACAAACTCAATGAGTGCTTTCGCCGTCACGTCACTGCGAACGTTACTTGATGCGACAAAATCGCCCACTTCAGCACCGCCAGTAAAACGAGTGCGAGCACCATAGGTATAACCTTTATCCTCACGTAAATTTAGGTTGATACGGCTATTGAATGCGCCGCCTAACGGATAATTCATCAGATAGGATTTAAAATAATCGCCTGTGGCATCGTAAGGTAATGCGCGCTTGGCAATATTGATTACCGATTGCGCCGCACCAGGTTTATCAATCACATAAATTGTGCCGCCTTTTAATGCAGGGAGTGGCTTAAGTGGCGGTACCACAGCTGCTTCTCCTTTCCACTGGTTTAATCCCGCTAATTTAGGCAGCAATGCAGATTCAGATAAATTAGCAACAGTGACAATTTTAGCGTTGCCGCCTTGATACTGCTGGGCATAAAACGCTTTTACATCGGCTAACGTAAGCGCCGCGACAGAATCGAGCGTGCCGAGATCATTCACACCTAACGCATTGTCTTTACCGTATAACAAAGACGACAACGCCGTATCAGCCAGATAGCTAGGATCGGACTGCATATGCTGGATCTGTTGTAATTGCTGCTGTTTCACTCGCGAAAAGTCAGCTTCGCTGAATGCTGGTTGAAACAGCTTTTCTTCCATAATCGCCAGCGTCTCATCTAAATGTGCTGTCAGAGCCGATACTTTGATCGAACTTTGATATTCAGACGCACTAAAGTCGACACTACTACCTAGCATTTCTAAGGCTTGTGATAGTGCTTCACTGCTGCGCTTCTGGCTCGATTCATTAAGCATTTCCGCAGTCAGCGTTGCTAAGCCTGCTTTTTCGACGGGTATGAGTCTGTGGCCACCATTGAGATAAACAATTAACTCAACTGTTGGTGTTTCAGTACTTTGAGTGCCCATGACTTCGATGCCATTGGCTAAGGTTTTTGTCCAAATTTTAGGTACTTTGAGCATAGGTGCAACGCCAGATGCAGGCATCTTAGTCCGATCAAAACTTGAAACAAGTTCAGGCTTGGGCAAATCCCCCTCTACCGCAGAGTGTGCAATCGGCAACGTTGCAGGCGTGAAGTTATCCGCATGGGCAATAAGTGACGTCATTCCCTGCGGCACCACACTCATAACCACCATAGGTTTATCTTTAATGTATTGCTTAAACACACGCATCACATCGTCTTTGGTCACATTGGCATAACGATTCAGATCTGAGGCAATCATGTTCGGATTGCCCGACAGCGTTTGGTTCATCGCTAAGGTCGACACTTTGCCAGAAACACTCTGCAGGCTATAAATGGTATCAGCCTCAAACTGCACTTTGACTTTTTGCAGATCGTCATCGGTAACGCCACGTTGCTCAAACTCCTTAATCGAGTCGAGGATACGTTGCTCCAGATCCGCCAATTTGCCGCCCTTTTCAGGATTGGCTAAAGCATAAATCGACATCTGACACGCAAGCTCTTGACAAGGATGACTCACATTAGCCTGCACGGCATAACCGTCCTTAACCAAGTTTTTATATAATAAGGATGTTTTACCACCACCTAAAATATTGGCTAACAGATCGAGCGCGGCCTCATCTGAATGTCTAGCGTATACAGTTGGAAAACCAATACGGATCAAAGGCAAGTGCACTTGATCTTCCATGGAGATGTAACGCGTCTTGTCTAAGTTAACCAGCGCCTTTTGCTCTAACGAGACTTCAGGACCGCGGGGGATTTCACCAAAATATTTATTGACCCAAGCTAAGGTTTGCATTTCATCGAAATCGCCACCTATGGTCAAGGTCGCATTGTTAGGGCCATACCAACGTTGGAAAAAGTGTTTAACATCGTCAACCGTGGCGCGATTAAGATCGTCCGGCCAGCCAATTACAGGCCAAGAATAAGGATGACCGACAGGGTACATAGCTTGGCTAAAACGCTCACTCATGCGGCCATAGGGCTGATTATCGATACGTTGTGCACGCTCGTTTTTGACGGTTTCGCGCTGCACTTCAAATTTTTCACTGGTAAGTGCCGGCAACAAAAAGCCCATACGGTCCGACTCAAGCCACAACATTTTTTCTAATTGATTGTTGGGTACTGTCTCAAAGTAATTGGTTCTGTCGGTATTGGTCGTGCCATTTAGGGTACCACCAGCTTCGGTAACCACTTCAAAATGCTGTTCATCGGCAACATGCTGCGAGCCTTGGAACATCATGTGTTCAAATAAATGCGCAAATCCCGAACGCCCAGCTAATTCACGGGCAGAGCCCACATGATAAGTGACGTCGACATGCACTAAGGGATCGGAATCATCTTGATGTAAAATAACTGTTAACCCATTGGCTAATTGGTACTTTTTGTAGGGGATCCCTACTTGCGAATCGGCCAATTGCACATTTTCGATAAGTTTAACGCCTGTGGGCAAGTTCGCCGTAGTCGTTTCAGATGCACAACCCGCAAGTGCGGCAGAAATTGCGACCGCTAATATCCATTTCTTCAAAACATTCCCCTCATACATCAATGGGCCAAAAATACAGCTTCATAATCATAGTGCTGCGTTTAGTCATAGTGCGCTTAAATGATTAAGCATTGGGATTTATGACTCGCAAAATTAACACTAAGTTCCTATCTATACAGTAAATTCAGTCTAAACGGAAAAACACTCTACACCCTTGACCATTAAATGCATCCTAGCGCCATCATGCCATCCATTGCAGCACGGCAGCGGCAATAATTAAGTAACGAATTGTTTTACCAATTAAAATAATCACCAAAGAGGAAATTAGCGGTAGCCTCAACCAACCCGCCAATAAACAAAGAATATCGCCGATAATCGGTGCCCATGAGAGTAACAACGCCCATACGCCGTAGCGTTCAATCAAGGCGAGCCCCTTTGCGTGTTTACCTGTCGCTAACGCTTCTGGTGATTTTGCGAGGCGACCTAAGCGACCTAAATAGAAACTGGTCATCGCGCCCAACGTATTGCCAATACTAGCCACCACGACCAGCGCAACCCAAGCCTCTGGAGTTTTGTTTAATAACGCCACGAGTAAGACTTCAGATCCCCCCGGTAACAAAGTCGCCGCTAAAAAAGCGCCGGAGAACATAATGCCTAACTCAGTCATAATGGCTTACTCAATGATAAATCTCTCTTTTTGTATTCAATGTGATGAGGTTTGCCATGGGTTAATTGAATGTTTCACTTAATCTTTTTACAACAAACTCACTTATCACAATAAGTTATAAGAAAAACGGTTTGTTATAACCCTAGCTCTGTCGATACAATAGGTTAACTATGGCAGACAATAACCATGCGCATGACTGAGAGCGCGTTAACATCACGCTCAACTCGTTAAATACGAATCCTATCATCGCAGGCCTATTGGCTCACTCTTAATTTATTTTTCTGGAATATGCATGATCCTTCAAACCATTAGCCGCATTCCGTTTTGGCAAAAAGTCTTAGCAGGCTTTATCTTAGGTGCGCTCGTTGGCGTTATTTTAGGTGAAAGCGCCACAGTGCTAAAACCATTAGGTGATCTGTTCATTGGGGCCATTAAGATGTTGGTCGCACCTTTGGTATTTTGTGCCATTGTCGTGAGTATCACATCACTCAACTCGCAAACCAGCCTGAAACGCCTGAGCTTGAAAACTTTGGGTATGTTCATGCTGACAGGCACAATCGCCTCTCTGATCGGCTTAGCTGTTGGCTCAATGATCGACATGGGTGGCACAATGCAACTCACAACGACTGAAGTGCGCGAGCGTAATATTCCCGGTTTCGCACAAGTGTTGCTCGACATGATCCCTGTCAATCCTTTTGCTTCACTCGCTGAAGGCAATGTACTGCAAATTATCGTGTTTGCAGCTTTGGTGGGTATCGCTATCAATAAAGTCGGCGAGAAAGCAGAGCCATTAAAACGCACCATTGAAGCAGGTGCTGAAGTCATGTTCCAACTGACTCGCATGGTCTTAAAACTCACTCCTATCGGTGTGTTTGGTTTAATGGCATGGGTTGTGGGTGAATATGGTTTATCGACTCTACTGCCTTTAGGTAAGTTTATCGGGGCTATCTACATTGCCGCTTTTATCCACATCATCTTTGTTTACGGTGGCTTAGTGAAATTTGTCGGTGGTTTAAGCCCACTGCAATTTTTCCGCAAAGCTATGCCAGCGCAGTTAGTCGCCTTTAGTACTTCTTCAAGTTTCGGTACTTTACCTGCGAGTACTCGCGCAGTCGAAACCATGGGCGTATCAAAGCGTTATAGTGCCTTTGTGATGCCATTAGGTGCGACCATGAATATGGACGGCTGTGGGGGTATTTACCCTGCGATAGCCGCTATCTTCATCGCGCAGATTTACAATATTCCGCTCGACACACTGGACTATGTGATGATCGCCGTGACTGCGACAGTGGCTTCTGTTGGTACCGCTGGCGTACCAGGAAGTGCGATGGTGATGTTAACTGTCACCTTAGGTGTGATTGGTCTGCCACTTGAAGGCATTGCCTTTATCGCCGCGATTGACCGTATTATCGATATGATCCGCACAGCAACTAACGTAACGGGCGATATGATGACTGCTGTTGTGATTGGTAAATCCGAAAATGAACTCGATGAAGTACAGTTCTATTCGAACGACAATCAAGACATTACACCTGTGAGTTCGTAGCAATAACAATACTGTATAAAAAGTATTAAGCTAAATAATCAGTACCATTGACCACAGTAAGAGACCGCTTCGGCGGTCTCTTTTATTATCCTACAAACGGTCTTTAATCTATTGGCTTTAGAAGCCACAATCAACTTCGACAGTCCCTATAAACTGCAAAATAGGTTACTCAAATAAGATCAAGCTGTTAGACTCTAAAACTACTCTAACTCACACTTTAGCAGAACAAACAATGACGAGACTCTTCCTTATCCCGCTGATCCTATGTTTGTTTTGGGCGTTATTTTTAAAAGCCAACAAACTCACGCTAAAACAAGGCCGGCGAGGTTTTATCTACATTATCGGTATAGGTGGCGGGCTGATTTTAATCCTTATGGCATTACTCTGGTTAACGGCTTAGGTTAATACCAAGGATTCATTTCCTAAATTAGTGACTTAACAAAAAGCCAACTCAATACTGAGTTGGCCTTAGTGCTAAAACAGCGTTAACGACTAGAATAAATTCGTAGATAAATCCGCTAAATTTACCCACTCAGTCAAGCCCAATCAGTTAACCCACTCTGTCATCAACCCAGCACGGCAAGTAAAATCCCCGCAGCCACAGCAGAACCTAGCACTCCCGCCACATTGGGACCCATGGCGTGCATCAACAAGAAGTTATGTTGATTGGCCTCTAATCCAACTTTGTTCACGACTCGCGCTGCCATAGGCACAGCCGACACCCCTGCCGCACCAATCAACGGATTAATCTTACCACCCGACAACTTACACATCAGTTTTGCCATCAATACACCTGCAGCAGTACCAATGCCAAATGCTAAAGCTCCCAATACCAAAATCCCTAAGGTTTCCAGTCGCAGGAATTGATCGGCTGATAACTTAGAACCGACAGCTAACCCTAAGAAAATCGTAACGATATTGATAAGCTCGTTCTGCGCCGTTTTCGATAATCTATCCACTACGCCCGATTCACGCATCAAGTTACCAAGGCAAAACATGCCCACTAACGGAGTGGCAGCAGGTAAAAAGAGGATCGTTAATCCCAGCACCATCAAAGGGAAAATGATCTTTTCCTTCTTACTGACTTCGCGCAACTGCTCCATTTTAATTTCGCGCTCGGCTTGAGTTGTCAGTAACCGCATGATCGGCGGTTGAATAATCGGGACTAGTGCCATGTAGGAATAGGCCGCGACCGCAATCGCCCCCAATAACTCAGGCGCCAGTTTTGAGGCAAGGAAAATCGCCGTTGGTCCATCGGCACCGCCTATAATCGCAATGGCCGCAGCATCCTTCATGGTGAACTCAAATCCCGGCACTAAGTTCAGCGCTATTGCGCCAATCAGTGTCGCAAAAATCCCAAACTGCGCAGCCGCCCCTAATAACAGGGTTTTAGGATTCGCAATCAAGGCGCTAAAGTCAGTTAGCGCACCAACACCCATAAAGATCAACAGTGGGAACACCCCAGTCTCAATCCCAACATGATAGGCGTAATACAGGATGCCACCTTCTTCGGTAAATCCCGCATGGGGAATATTCGCCAGCACTGCACCAAAACCAATGGGCAACAATAGCAAAGGCTCAAATCCACGTACGATGGCGAGATACAAGAGCAAAGCGCCCACTGCCATCATCAACACTTGCCCGCCAGTAAAGTGAGCGATACCTGTCTCGGCCCAAAAAGCCATTAAACCTTCCATAATGACTCCTACGCCAAGGCCAGTAATTGAGAACCCACAGACACTGAGTCACCTTCTTTCACCCAAATCTTAGCGATAATGCCATCGCCCTGTGCACGAATTTCGGTTTCCATCTTCATCGCCTCAAGGATGATCACGACATCGCCTTCACACACTCTATCGCCTGGAGAAACATGCACTTTGAAGATGTTGCCCGACAAAGGCGCGCTCATTTCAAGCCTGATTTCACCATGGCTTGTTGCTGGTGTTGTACTCTCAGTCACAACTTGCACAGCATGAACACTTTGGCCCTGTGGCTGAATTTGCGAGATCTCACCGCCTGTGGCGACTTCAACTACGTACTCTTGCCCTTCGACAGTTACCGTGTAAGTTTCAGGGCCACGATCCGCAGCATTAGAAGCAGCAAGTACCGAAGTCAATTCAGGTTTAGGCTCAAAGGCGCTCGGATCATCACGATTCTTTAAGAACTGCAATCCTATTTGTGGGAAGAGTGCATATGTCAGCACATCATCGTCATGCTCTGAAGATAGGCGAATGCCTTGTTCCTGTGCTTTATCAGCTAACTCAAGCCGTAATTTAGCCAGCTCTGGCGTTAATAAATCAGCAGGGCGACATGTAATGGCTTCGGCTCCTTGTAAGACTCTCGCTTGCAATGCGGCATTGACTGGCGCAGGTGTCGTGCCATATTCGCCCTTAAGCACGCCTTCAGTCTCTTTAGTCAGTGACTTATAACGCTCACCCATCAACACATTAATGACCGCCTGCGAGCCGACAATCTGCGATGTAGGTGTCACTAAGGGCAAAAAACCTAAGTCAGCACGCACGCGGGGAATTTCTTCCAAGACCAAGTCCATCTTATCGGCCGCGCCTTGTTCCTTTAGTTGGCTCTCCATATTGGTCAGCATGCCACCAGGCACTTGTGCACGTAAGATCCGCGAATCGATGCCTTTCAGCGCGCCTTCAAACTTAGCGTACTTCTTGCGCACCTCACGGAAATAAGCGGCAATCTCCTCAAGCAACACCATATCGTAACCCGTTGCACGCTCAGTATCTTCCACCATAGCGATAACGGTTTCAGTAGCAGTATGTCCATAGGTTTGGCTCATCGACGAAATTGCCGTATCGAGCACATCGATACCCGCTTCAATGGCTTTCTGATAAGTGGCGGTACTTAATCCTGTCGTCGCATGACAATGCATAGATAACACGAGTTGCGTTTGGGATTTTAGTCGACTGATAAGCTCAAACGCTTCCATAGGCTTAAGTAAGCCCGCCATATCTTTGATACACAAAGAATCACATCCCATATCTTCGAGACGTTTTGCCATATCAACCCAAGTCTCTATGGTATGCACAGGGCTAGTCGTGTATGAGATAGTCCCCTGCGCATGGCCGCCAACTTGGCGCACCGCTTTCACCGCAGTTTCGAGATTACGAACATCATTCATTGCATCGAAAATACGAAATACATCGACGCCATTAGTATGAGCACGCTCAACAAAACGCGTGACTAAATCATCGGCATAATGGCGATAACCTAATAAGTTTTGGCCACGCAGCAGCATTTGCTGCGGCGTATCAGGCATTGCCTTTTTCAACTCACGAATTCTGTCCCAGGGATCTTCACCAAGATAACGAATACAGGCATCAAAAGTCGCCCCACCCCAAGATTCCAACGACCAGAAACCAATCTTATCGAGTAACGGCGCTATAGGTAACATGTCATCAATGCGTAAGCGCGTCGCTAAAATGGATTGATGTGCGTCCCGCAATACGACATCAGTTAAAAATAATGGCTTAGCCACTGCTGTCGTAGAATTAGATACAAAAGTCATACTGCTCCCCATTACTTAATCTGTGAACGATACTGCTTTACCGCTAGTGAAATCGCAGCGACCAAACTTGGCTCTAACGGTTTAGCATCAGATTGCGCTACCCTCTGCTGACTCTTAGCATGATTTTTAGCAAAACGTGCAGATGCAGCATCGACTGCACACCAACGCGCAACCAAATGAATCCCAAGGATTAGTACACTTAAAAATAAATAAACTAAGCCCATCCCCAAAAACATAATGCCAACGGCATCCAATAAAGATTGCGTTACATCCTCCATAGCTCCCCTACCCCTTACTCTCTAGATCCCTATCAACAGCGCGATTGCCCCAAAATCATCGCTATCGCATTACAAGTTCAAAATTCATCAAATGAACAGCTCCAAACTATGGTTCTTCCGTAAACAGACACATAGCGACCACCAATCAGAAAAAATCGAATAAAAAATCACATTTCAAAGCTAACTAATCACGCAACAAGAAAACCAGCTGAACTCAACCTGCTACGAACATAACCAATTGATAACAAAAAAACCATATCGGTGTAAATTGGTCTTACCAACATTAAGTAAATCCACAGGCGGCAAGTTATCAATCCTCATAAATCGAGCGATTAATTCAATATTCCATAATGAAACAAGCATAATGTTGGATTTAAGCTGAAGTGATGTCTTAGGCTAAAAAATGATTCCTAAATTGAAAACAACGAGCATAGGAATAAACCAAGTGAAAAAATATGCAAATTTAACAATCCAAGCTACTACCATCTGACTAAGTGGCAAAATAAAAAGGAATATTGTTCTGAAGACATTGTTTGAAGAAGAGGAATGGGTTCAATTCAGCAAATTAAATCATCGGTTTTGACAACTTAAATGCCCCCTAGATAGCAACACAGAGCAGTGCCTAACAATACGGTTGGTGTGTGGAACAGCTATCTTAAAAGATAAGTAACAGTGCTACCTGAGGTAGACCTCAGGCGTCTAGTTATGCGCAGGATTAAGCAATAGGACGAGAACGAAATGAGAAATCCTAGGATCGACAAAGAATTCAGTAATTGAAATGGCTAGTGAGTTGGTGAGTTGGTGAGTTGGTGAGTTGGTGAGTTGGTGAGTTGGTGAGTTGGTGAGTTGGTGAGTTGGTGAGTTGGTGAGTTGGTGAGTTGGTGAGTTGGTGAGTTGGTGAGTAAAAATAGCGGAGGAACATGCAAGCTGAAAGAAAAACGGACTAATTTCTACAAATTTCAGACGCAAAAAAGCCAGCTTATTCAGCTGGCTTCGTTGCATCTCAATGAGATAATTAGGCGCTTGGCGATGACCTACTCTCACATGGGGAGACCCCACACTACCATCGGCGCGTTTGCGTTTCACTTCTGAGTTCGGGATGGGATCAGGTGGTTCCACAAGGCTATTGTCACCAAGCAAATTCTGTTTATTACCGTGTCCATCTCTGGCTCACGTTAATAATAATTCGGAAAGCTGATTGTTTTGAGTCTTTAACTTTATCAAGTATCTGTATTCTGTCTAAGGCTTCTTTGTAAAACCCATCTGGGTTGTATGGTTAAGCCTCTCGAGTCATTAGTACATGTTAGCTCAACGCCTCACAACGCTTACACACCATGCCTATCAACGTCCTAGTCTCGAACGG